>DNGD01000158.1 GCA_003486725.1 Rhodospirillaceae bacterium | reverse complement strand
CGTGAAGCAGTTCAACCTCGTCGATCTGGGACAGGTGATGCATGAATGTGAAAATGAAATTCGTGATCCCAAGATTTCCGACGATGCGGCTTATAAGGTTGTCTTGGCCGATATCAGTCAGAAAATTGAAGAATCGCTGAAGCGTCTGACCGACGAAGTGAGCAGTTTGATCGGCACCGAATATGAGTGGCGCGGTAATGTGCGCGAAATTGGCGAGGCTGATCTTTATGACTTCGTGCGCGAGATGAAGGTTCACAACGTTGATCCCGCCGTCATCGCGCGCTACGTGGACACGATCGCGGCGATGCCCATTCGCGATTGTTTTTATTCCTTTGAGCGCGAACTCCGTGAGCTTACCGCCGTTATGGACAAGCAGGTTAAACCTGTCCGGTTTACCGGCGGCAATCCGCGCGTCTTGACCCAGCCGATACAGGAGTTTTTGTTCTCGCTGACCCACATCTGCCGCAACATCGCCGATCACGGTATTGAACCCCCTGTTACGCGTATGGCGCGAGGAAAGGATGCTGCTGGTCTTGTCACCGTTGCCTTTGCGCTTTTGGACGGGGAGCAGGGCGACGACAAATGGCTGCAGATCCAAATCTCGGATGACGGAAACGGCATCGATCCGGCCCGTGTGCGTGCCAAGCTTTACAGCTCTGACCCCGAAGGGACGTGGCGTTTTGAAGACGACCAGACGGTTATCCAGCGGATCTTCTCGTGGAACTTTACGACCACGGATACAGTCACGACCATGTCGGGCCGTGGTATCGGGATGGAAACCGTTAAGCAGGAAGTTGTCAAACTGGGGGGCTCCATCCACGTCAGTTCCCAGCTTTACAAGGGTGCGACGTTCGATATCCGTATTCCTTATAAACTCGATATGAACTGCCTGTTAACCAATTGACATGTATTAATATTTCGACCTACGCGCCATTCGGCTGGCCGTTTTTGCTCGAAAAAAACGTTTCATGAAAGAAAAGTTCACAGGCAGACTTGACACTGGGTGGCGCTTGCTTATACTGCGCGCCTTGGCTCCTTCGCGAGGAGAGCCAGTTCCAGTTATCGTTTTGGCAAGCTAGAGTCACTGAATGGCCTGTTTTGCCTGACATTTTATAAGACTGTCCAAACGCCAAGGCAAAGTTGGCGTTCGGGCGGTTTTTGCGTTGTTTCAGAGAATCGGGCCTTGTGTTCTGGTTTTGTGGGCAAACGATGGCAGGAATAAGCGCGAGATCGAGTGGATCGCTTTTGCTCGTCAAGAGCGGTCTTTGGGACTGGGAGCTTCCTCTATTTGTGCCTTCGGGCGGAGATATATGGATGCGTTCGCACCGGTCGTTTTTATTGTTAGGAGAGCCACGTGGCCCGTATTGCAGGCGTTAACATTCCAGCCGGTAAACCTTTGCACATCGCATTGCGTTATATCTATGGTATCGGTCCGACAAATTCCCTTGAGATTTGCGGACGCATCGGGATCGCACCCGAAAAGCGCGTTAATCAACTGACAGAAGCCGAGCTTCTGCGTATTCGTGAAGACATCGATAAAAACTATAAGGTCGAAGGCGACCTTCGCCGTGAAGTGTCCATGAACATCAAGCGATTGATGGATCTGGGCTGCTATCGTGGTTTGCGTCATCGTAAAGGTCTGCCCGTTCATGGCCAACGTACGCATACCAACGCGCGCACGCGCAAGGGTCCTGCCAAGGCGATCGCCGGCAAGAAGATTGCGACACGCAAGTAAGCCGGAGCTTGGTTTTCCCGCTCCGCGTTTCGCGGGGCCATCGATGAACGAATAGAAGTGGATTTTTAAAATGGCAGCTAAAGAACAAAAGGGCAAACCAGTCGCCCGCACGCGCCGCCGCGAGAGAAAGAATATCGTCAGCGGTATCGCGCACGTCAATGCAAGTTTCAACAACACCATCGTGACCATTGCGGATGCGCAGGGCAACACGATCGCTTGGTCGTCTTCGGGTTTGATGGGCTTCAAAGGCTCACGTAAATCGACCCCCTATGCCGCACAGATGGCAGCGGAAGACGCGGGCAAGAAAGCCATGGAACATGGCGTTCGCACCGTTGAAGTCGAAGTGAAAGGCCCCGGCTCAGGCCGTGAATCGGCACTGCGCGCGTTGCAAGCCGTTGGCTTCACCGTAACAACGATCCGCGACGTGACACCCATTCCGCACAATGGCGTCCGTCCCCGCAAGCGTCGTCGCGTTTAAGCGGCACGCTAAACGGTATTTTGATATTTGTTTTACTCGAACCTATGAGGTCTATCCGTGTTGCAAAAGAATTGGAAAGCGCTCATTCAGGCTAATAAGCAGGTTGTTTCTTCGGACGATCAAAAGCGTAATGCTTCGCTGGTCATCGAACCGTTGGAACGCGGCTTTGCCCTGACACTTGGTAACTCCCTGCGCCGTATTTTGCTGTCGTCCCTACAGGGCGCGGCCGTTACGTCGATCCAGATAGAAGGCGTCCTTCACGAGTTTTCGTCCGTTCCGGGCGTTCGCGAAGACGTGACCGACATCATCTTGAACATCAAGATGATGTCTCTTCGCATGCACAGCGAAGGCCCCCGCAAGATCCGCTTGCACGCGCAAGGCCCCGGTGAAGTTCTGGCTGGCCAGATTGAATGCGGTGCTGATGTTGAAATCATGAACCCCGATCTGGTTATCTGCAATCTGGATCGCGGCGCGCATCTGAACATGGAAATGACCGTCGACACGGGCAAGGGCTATATCGCCGCTGCCGCGCTGCGCAAGGAAGATACGCCGATCGGTTTGATCCCCGTTGACGCGTTGTTCAGCCCCGTTCGCCGCGTAGCGTACAAGGTCGAAAACAGCCGCGTTGGTCAGGTCACCGATTATGACAAGTTGACGCTGACGATTGAAACCGATGGCTCGATCACGCCGGAGGACGCCGTTGCCGTTGCCGCGCGCATCATGCAAGACCAGCTGCAACTCTTCATCAATTTTGAAGAGCCCCGTCCGGCACAGATTCAAGAACAAGCCGTTGGCGATCTGCCGTTCAACCGCAACCTTCTTCGCAAGGTTGACGAACTTGAATTGTCCGTTCGCTCGGCCAACTGCCTTAAGAACGATAATATCGTTTACATCGGCGATCTGGTTCAAAAGTCGGAAAGCGAAATGCTTCGCACACCGAACTTCGGCCGCAAGAGCCTCAACGAAATCAAGGAAGTTCTGCAGCAAATGGGCCTCGGCCTCGGCATGCAGATCCCCAATTGGCCACCAGAGAACATCGAAGATCTGGCCAAGAAGCTTGAAGAACCTTTCTGATCGGTTTCAGATAGGAAAAAGAACTGTCCGTGCTGATCCTTCGGGAGGCAGGCGGACGGACAACGCAATCGGTTCCTGCACGAGCGCCATGGTGGCGTAACACAGGAGCCCAGCCATAAAGGAGAAACGCAATGCGTCACGGTACAAAAGGTCGTAAACTCAACCTCACAAGCAGCCATCGTAAAGCGATGTTCGCCAATATGGTCTGCGCGCTTATCAAGCACGAACAAATCAAGACCACGCTTCCCAAGGCGAAGGATCTTCGCCCCATCGTTGAAAAGATGATCACCATCGGCAAGAAGGGTACCCTTGCTGCCCGTCGTCAAGCTTTTGCGACGCTGCGCGATGACGCGATTGTGACGAAGCTGTTCAGCGTTATCGCGGAACGTTACAAAACACGTAATGGCGGCTACACGCGCGTTCTGAAAGCTGGCGTTCGTTATGGCGATGCGACATCGATGGCGTTCATCGAACTCGTTGATCGCGATGTCGAAGCCAAGGGCAAAGATAGCGGCCCCGTCAACAAGCCGGAAGAAACCGAAGTCGAAGCCACGGCGTAAGCCAATAATCTAACCAACCAATCAAAGAGAGGCTTTTATGATGTTCAACAAAACAACCCAGAAAGCCTCTCTTTTTTTCGCCCTTTGCGTTTTCGTACTGGCCGTATCGGCCTGCACACCAGCCCCGAAAAAAAGCACGACCTACACCGGCGCCAGCGGCGCGGTGACCCTTCTTGAAAATGACCGTGAATCTTGCACGCGTTCCTGCAACGCGGATTTTGATCGTTGCGCAGGCACCAAGGCGGCGCAAACCCCTATTGGCCGTGCCGGCCAGATGGATGGCGTACTCGGCGCTCAAGCCGATTGCAACGCGGCCATTAAATCTTGCCTCTCCCGCTGCAAAGGGCGGTAAACTGCTTGTCCGAGTTTTCCAATGTCCCACGGTGTTGTTGATCAAAGCGTGAAAATCGGTGTGATTGTTTCGATTATCACAGCTATCATTTTCGGCTTGTATCCGCCAGCGGCGCGCGCGGCCTATGCAGACGGCGCAAATGCTATTTTTATCGTTTTAATGTCGACGACAATCAGAACGCTAATGCTGGCCGTGTTCTGCATGATCAAACGAAAACCGCTTTTCGAAACAAAAGAACACAGAAGAACTGCACTTATCGGCGGATTTTGGCAGAGCCTCTCCGTCATCGGTATCATCGGCGGGTTGGCTTATCTCTCAGGCCCAATTGTGATGATTGTCGTCTTCACACACACGTTGATGCTCTTGTTTTTCATGGCGTGGAAAAAAGAGATCACACTGAACAGCTTTACGATCATCACAACAGTTTCCGCATTGGTCGGACTGTCGTTTGTTCTTGATTTGTGGCATGCGCAGCCGCCATCAAACTGGATCGGGTTGGGGCTGGCTTTTATGGCGGCGATTGCGACGGTTATTCGTCTGTACATCTATGGCACTCAGATGAAGACCCGCAACCCGGCTGTGGTAGGAGCTGAAACGTTCATTGTGACAACTGGCATTATTATCCTGCTGGCACTATACAAAACGCCCGTGATGCCGGAAACACTTGCGGGTTGGGGCTGGTCACTTACTTGTGCGCTTTCCCTTGGTACGGCCAGCTTTGGTATGTTCTACGGGATTGCACTTCTTGGTTCTTTCCGCTGGAGCCTTTTTGCCAAGATCGAGCCGATCTTTACCGCGTTGTTTTCTGTGCTCCTGTTGGGCGAGGTGCTTAAGACGCACCAGTATCTGGGCATTCTTTTGGTGCTTGGCAGCCTGATTGCCTACCAAATATTCAGCGCCAA
>DNGD01000122.1 GCA_003486725.1 Rhodospirillaceae bacterium | reverse complement strand
GCCTGTAAATCTTGATGGAAGCCACACGGCAGATCACTTGTGCCATATGACCATAGTTTGCTAATAATCTTAATTTTTATGGAGTGATCGCTGAGTGTAGATTTTATTTCATAAAAATCCTGACGCGGATCATGAACAACGAACAATTCATCTGATATCTCAATGGCCAATATTCGATTGAGCCACTTGAGTAAATCGTTTTTGATGTCTACAGTCAACACGATGCCTCTTTCTTTATAACTGGATAACCGGAACATATATCATGAAAAAGCATACTAGGGAATCTTTAGCACAAGACTATAGCAAAATGGGTTTAGAAAGGGGCGACATCGTCCTCGTGCGGTCAGCTCTAAGCGCCATTGGACATACCAACCTTCAAAACAAAAGTGACCACATCAATGCCATATTAGATGCTATAGGAGACGAGGGAACCCTTGTGGGACTGGCCTTTTCAAAAAGCTTCGCGCTCATCATCGGCAATCCACCGAAAGAATTTACCTTTGATGATACCGTCCCCGCCATCACGGGAGGTTTTGCGAACCTAATGTTGCAACACCCTGGCAGGCAAAGAAGCCGTCACCCCACAAACTCATTTGTCGCGATAGGGCGTCATGCCGCCGACATTCTGGAAGGGCATGATGAAACATCACATTCATATTATCCGATGGAAAAACTCATAGGGTTGGATGCAAAAATGTTGCTGGTCGGATGCACAGAAACCAGTCCTGGTTTTACCACAGCGCACTTAGCCGAATATAATCTTGGGCTTCTGAAGAAAATAAAGTTTCCTTGGATACATCGCGTTTTTTATAAAAAAGACGGCATGCTTAAATTATTTAAAAGAACGGAAATCGGCGGTGACAGCAAAACTTTTTATAAGTTCTACCCCCTCTATCGCGAGCAGAACTTATTAAAAGTGGGGCATGTTGGCGACGCAGAATCATACCTGATAAAATGCAGAGAAGCCTATGACATCGAATATGCAAGGTTAAAGAATGATCCAAAATTCTGCATATGCGACGATAAAGACTGTTTTGTTTGTTGTGGACGCAATACAGATAACATAAGAAACTGGCCGCAATTTTATGCGAGAAGAGGGGGCAAGGTCATCAAGAAACTGCTAAACATATGATATCACAAAACGGCACAGATACACATAAGCGAAATACATCAAAGATTTGACGGCAACGTAAGTTAAGAAAACGAACTTAATATCCAAGTGGTATAAACTAGGGATTATAATTGAGGCGCTCACTAAGAGAAAGTTGGCAATCTGGTATACTAAAAACAAATCATTTTTATCACAGCGGGGTATCAACGTAGAAAGAGGCGATGATATAAATTGGAAAAAGACGAATATGCTTGTGTATTTAATGTAGAAGCCTACTCCTTCCCAACTGGAACCTAATATCTGGATTATTATTTTCTCTGGCAAAACAAAGGCTCCGGCACAAAAAATACTTCCAATAACTAAAAGCATATAAAAAGAATTTTTATATGCTTGGCGCAACTGTTCCTGCGTGGTCATCAAACAAATTTTTTGATAAAAAATTTGGGAATAGGAAGTCGCGATTATGGAAATCGGCAAAAGGAGTACATTCGATGCAAGAGCTATCAACCCGACATCTTTCGCATCAAAGTAGATTCCAAACAAGAACACACCGCTGTTCGTCGAAAGAGTGTTCATTAACACGGCAGGCATATTGTAAATGGGGTAGTTTTTATAAAAAATGAACTTCCTTTTTAAAGCCTCCCAAGAAATTGATTTTTTGTGAAGGAAAATAGAGACCAAGGATAATCTCCATATATTGAACGCCCCGACAACGCTTCCGACAATTTGTCCTATCACCAGTCCCCATATGCCAAATTGAGCATAGCCAAGTCCGATTTTGGTCAGGGTTGAGCTTGAACTATTTAAGATCTTGCTCATCGAAAGGTCTTTATACCTTTTGTGCCTGTTCGAATAATAATTCATTAGCCCGTATAAACCATTAAAAAAAACGGCTAGGGGGACAAAGTATAAGTAGGCAGCAATATCTTTTTCGAGCGCCCTTGCGATATCTTCTGCAAAGATCAAAAAGAATATCTCAAGAACAATCGCACTGCCACAGGCCAATAAAAATGACAAAACAACTAATTGGACAGCCTGATAATTATGACGCGGCAGTACTATCGCAATCTCATATCGCAAGCAAGATATAGAGCTCAATACACTTACAAAGGTGAGGAAAAGAGCAAAGATACCAAACTGCTCTGGGGTGTATAACCGTGTAATAAGCGGTGTGCAAAGAACAGGAAAAAGAGCAGCAATCCCCGTTCCCGTCATCAGTGTCAGGAAATTACGAAGGAACTCCGATGATTTGAGGCGAAGATAATGTGACCTCATCATTTTAATTCTTGAACCTGTTTTGATTTAGCGACAACTATGCCCTATCCTTCTGATAAAATGTTAGGAGAAAATGGCAAGTTGATAACAATACCTTAGGTACATTCTGTTACCTATGTGTCCTGGGCGGACATTTTGCTTAATGGTCGGAGAGAGAGGATTCGAACCTCCGGCCCCTGCCTCCCGAAGGCAGTGCTCTACCAGGCTGAGCTACTCTCCGATTTATGCCTGAGGCGGGCTTTATAGCCCCGCGTGGTCCTGAACGCAAGCTTGTGAATAGCCGGTTTTTGGTTAAAAACCGCGCTCGATCGTGAACTCGATGGTGTCGAGGAGGGCGGTTTTATAGGCGTTTTCGGGGAACAGGCCAAGCGCGTCGCGGGCAATCGCGCCGTAATGGCGGGCACGCTCCACGCTGCCTTGCAAAGCGTCATGGCGGCGCATGATGTCAAGCGCATGGGCCAAATCGCCCTCGCGCTGGGTTTGATCGCCGAGTGTCCGCTTGAAAAAGGCGCGCTCGGCCTCGCTGCCGCGATGGATGGCCAGAATGACGGGCAGGGTGATCTTGCCCTCGCGGAAATCGTCGCCGATGGTTTTGCCAAGGCGCGTTTGATCCGCGCTGTAATCCAGCACGTCATCGATAATCTGAAACGCGATGCCAAGGTTGAGACCAAAGGTGCGCAAGGCTTCTTCCTCCGCCGCCGGACGCGCCGCAACAACCGCACCGATGCGGCACGCGGCCGCGAACAACTCGGCGGTCTTCGCGCGAATAATTTCAAGATAGGTTTGCTCGCTCATCGCGCTATCATTCTTGGTCGTCAGCTGCAGAACCTCGCCTTCGGAAATCACCGCCGAGGCCGCCGACAGAATGCGCAGCACGTCGATAGAGCCATCCTCGACCATCAATTGAAACGCTCGGGAAAAAAGAAAATCGCCGACAAGGATGCTCGGCTGGTTGCCAAACAGCGCATTGGCGGAAAGCCGCCCGCGCCGCAGATCGCTGGCATCCACCACATCGTCATGGAGTAGCGTCGCGGTATGGATAAACTCGATCGCCGCCGCCAGCTTGCGGTGACGCTCGCCGGTATAACCGCAGAGGCGCGTGGCGGCGAGGGACAGGACGGGGCGCAGGCGCTTGCCACCTGCCGCGATGATATGACCGGCGAGCTGCGGGATCAACGGAACCTGACTTTCCATCCGCTGCACAATAATCTGGTTCACGGCGGCCAAATCATCCGCCACCAGCGCCGTCAGCTCCGCCAAAGCATCGGGGCGTACGGTAACGTTTTGCGCGGGTTTCAGGGGGATAATGGAAGCCATATTTGCACTCACGGGCATAACGTGCCAAAAACAGGAAAATACACGTTAAAAATCTAGCAGTGATTTATGGAAACAACAACAGACAAGCTTTTAGGTGGTCGTTTCGCCGTGGAGCAGCCCGCCAAGGGCTATCGCATCGCCGTTGATACGCTTTTGCTGGCCAGCGCGGTCGATGCGCGGGCAGGGCAGTCGGTGCTGGAGCTTGGCTGCGGCGTGGGCGGCGTGATGCTGGCGCTGGCCACGCGTGTAGAGGGAATCCATATCACTGGCGTTGAAATACAGGCGTATATGACCGACCTTTGCGCGAGCAATATACGGTTAAACAGTTTTGAAAGCCGCATGAAGGTGATGGAGGGCGACATTGCCACGCTACATGAAGAGCTGAAGGGTGCCCACGACCACGTGATGATGAACCCGCCTTTTCATGATGGAAAGAAGCACAGCGCCTCGGCAGACCCTTCCAAAAAAATGGCGAACACGGAAAGCGAAGAGGCCGATCTGGGTTTATGGATCGCGCAAAGCGCATGCGCACTGAAGGAAAACGGCACGATGACGATGATCCACCGCGTCGATAGAAAAGACGAGATTATCGCGCTGGCAACGCCGCATTTTGATGCGCTGACAATCAAGCCGATCTGGTCGAAAGACGATGGCACGTGTAAGCGCATCATTCTTCGCGCCAAGAAAAACGCTGATGCAAAAGGCGTGAGTACCGTTGCGCCACTCATTCTCTATGGCAAAGATGGACGCTATTCTGACGCGGGTGAAGAAATCCTGCGCCACGCACAGGCGATGGAGATTGGGGAAGGGGCGTAGCGCCCTATTCTCCCTTTTTGGCTTCCTGCCACAGGCTTTCCATTTCATCGAGAGAGGCCTCGGCGATGGGCTGGCCGCGCTGGCGCAACGTGTTTTCAATATATTTAAAGCGGCGCTTGAACTTTGTGTTCGTCGTGCGCAGCGCCCTTTCAGGGTCGATATCCAAATGGCGGGCGAGATTGATCATCGCGAAAAACAAATCGCCCAACTCGCCTTCGATCTTGTCGGCGTTGGTCTTTCCTTGCGCAATTTCAGCCTCCAGCTCGTCCGTTTCCTCGCGGATCTTCGCGATGATGTCCGTGGGATTGCCCCAATCAAAACCGACGCGCGCCGCGCGTTGTTGCAACTTTAAACCACGCGACATAGCGGGCAGGGCGGTGTTCACATCGTCCAGAACGCCATGGGGCTTATCTTTGGCTTTCTCGGCTTTCTTGGCAGCCTTATCGACCTCCCAGTTACGCAGAACGTCCGCCGCGCTGTCCACGCCAACACGGTCACCAAACACATGCGGGTGGCGATCAATCATCTTCTGCGCCTCGCGGGCCGCCACATCGTCAAAGGAGAAGAGGGACTGTTCATCCGCAATTTGGGCCTGAAAAACGATCTGAAGGAGGAGGTCGCCAAGCTCTTCGCACAGGTGCTCATGGTCATCATTTTCGATAGCTTCGACGACTTCATAAGCTTCTTCGATGGTGTAGCGCGCCAGCGATTTAAAATCCTGTTTGACGTCCCACGGACAACCATTTTCCGGATCGCGCAGCTTCGTCATTACATCAAGAAGTTGCACGATTCCTGTGATGGGGGGTGTTGGTGTGCTCGTCATTTTCTCTTCTTGCCCTTTCGCTATAGCCCTTGAAACACAATATAGAATTGTCGCATAAGATATATTATGTTAAGTATCACGTGAGGGAAGACCAGGGATCATGAAAGGAGACAGCCCGCGACAAAGGCCAAATCCGATCCGATGGAATCTATCTCATGCCTGATTCAATCAATTGGTCGATGCACGTTGCAATTTGCGTCGACACGTCCCCCGGCGCCTTCACCGCGTCAATTATGGCGATGCGCTGCGGTTCCTGCGCGGCAAGCTGCAAGAACGCGGCGCGTAGCGTCTCGTGAAAAGCGACATCCTGCTGCTCATAACGATCCGCCGCACCGCTGCGCGCTGTCATACGGCTCAGTCCTGCCTCAACGGGTAAATCCAGCACAAGGGTCAAATCAGGCCAGAAATCACCTGCCACGTGATGATACAGCGCATCGATGACCTCAACCCCCAGACCGAGGCCAATGCCCTGATAGGCGCGCGTGGAGTCCACAAAACGGTCGGAAATCACCCAGACACCAGCCTCCAGCGCTGGCAAGATTGTTTTGGTCAGATGCTCACGCCGCGCCGCCATAATCAGCAGCACTTCGGTCAGCGGATCCCAAAAGCCTTGATGCTTGGACAGCCACAGCGAGCGAATATCTTCCGCGCCAGGTGCGCCGCCGACTTCGCGCGTCGCGATCGCCTTGATCCCGCGCTGGGTCAAATACGCGACAATCTGCGCGGCCTGCGTCGATTTGCCGGCGCCTTCGCCGCCCTCCAGTGTGATGAAGCGACCGCGCCCCATGGGCAATTATTCCTTCCCGATTTTACGCTTCATTTTGCGCCACAGCGCTTCAACAAAGCCGAGCTTCGCCACATCCTGCGTCGCGACCAGCGCGACTTCAATGGGCTCCATGTTCGTGCCGATGATCGTCGCCTTGCCAATCTTTTGTCCTTTTTTGATTGGCGCGACTGTCTCGCCATCCACTGTGATGCTCACCTTGACGCTGTCCTTCAACGAACGCGGCAGACTTTTGGAGATCGTTCTCTCCGGCGCAACGGGAACAGTTTTGTCCACGCCTAACCAAACGGTGGCGTCCGTCACTTTTTCTTCAGCATTGACCAAACGATACAGGCCATATTCGCGATACGCCCACTCGATAAGTTTGGCGGGCTCATCCGCGCGCTCCTGCATGGATTTGAGACCGTTAACAACGGTCACAATACGGCGTCCATCACGGTGAGCCGACGCGATAAGCCCATAGCCCGCCGCGTCCGTATGGCCTGTTTTCACGCCATCAACGTCCATATTGCGATACAAAAGCGGGTTACGGTTGCCCTGCTTGATGTTGTTATAGGTGAACTCTTTTTCGGAGTAATAGTGATAATAGTCCGGAAAGTCGCGGATCAGCGCGAGCGATAACAACGCCAGATCACGCGCCGAGGCGTAATGCTGTGGGTCGGGCAAGCCTGTCGCGTTAACGAAGTGCGATTGCGTCATTCCCAGCGCCTTGGCCTTGTCGTTCATCATCAAGGAAAAGGAACCTTCGCTTCCGGCGACGGCTTCCGCCAGCGCAACGGCGGCGTCATTACCGGATTGGATAATCACACCGCGCACAAGATCTTCGATCTTAACTTGTTCACCCGCTTTGATGAACATGCGCGAGCCTGATTGCTTCCACGCGGTTTCGCTGATCGTCACCGGCGTGTCCATCGCGAACTTGCCGTTTTTGATCGCTTCGAAAACCAGATACATCGTCATGACCTTGCTCATCGACGATGTCGGCATCTGCGTATCGGCGTCCTTGGCGAAAAGCGTTTCGCCCGTCAACGCTTCGATCACCACAGCTTGCTTGGCCAGCGTTTCAACCGGCGCAACATTCGCGGCGGCGATGGGTGCGGGCGTTGCAGGCGCTGGTTTGGGTGCAGGCGCTTCCGCCGCCGCCGCGTGAGCCACAAAAACTGTTAACGCAATTGCCAAGCTTAACTTTTTCATTCCATGCACCGTCCTTAACCAAGATTAATCGACAATAATCCGCGCGTTGTCAGCGCCAGAGGACAAAACTTTCTTCAACGTTTTATCCGCCAGAGAGACAGACTCGATCGGCCCGACTCGTACTCTATAATATTGAACGCCTTTCACCAAGGCCTCGACTACGTTAACGGCACCGATTTTACTCAACGAGTTTTGAAGCTTCACGGCGTTGGCTCTATTGGTAAATGCGCCGGCTTGCACGAATATCTGGTTGTTTCCGGTCACGGGAAGCTGAATATATTCCGCCACAGGCTTGACAGTGCTCATGCTGACCGGTGCTGGTGACGATGGAGCTGTATAGGAAGCCACGCGCTGCGGCTGATCCAGCGGCACGCTTTGAACCGAGGCATTCGAATAAGACGGCGCAGGTTCTGCACCAAACTGCGTGGGCTGCGCGCTGGGTTGCGCGCTTTGGGCCGACGCAACAATCTGATCCGTTGTCTGGGATGGCCCACCATAGGTGCGCATCGCATCCGCAATCGCTTTACTTTCGTCGGCTAAAACTTGCACGCGCACTTTGGCGGTGCCTTGCTTTTCAAAACCCAAAAGCTGCGCCGCACGCTGCGAAACATCGATCACGCGCGCGCCAGAGAATGGCCCGCGATCATTAACACGCACGACAATCGAACGACCGTTTTCCAAATTGGTCACGCGCGCCAAACTGGGCATCGGCAACGTCTTGTGCGCCGCCGTTAACTCATTTTTGTTGTACATTTCGCCGTTGGCGGTTTTCAATTCGTGGAAATCATCACCATACCAAGACGCAATTCCCGATTCATCATAGCTGTAATCTTCTTTGGGCGTGTACCAGTTGCCTTTGATCTGATAGGGCTTGCCAACTTTATAATACCCCCCTGCCCCCGTTACCGCCGAGGAGGGGCGGTCAGGCGAGCGCCCTCCCCCACACGCCGCCAGAAGCCCCAGCAGCAAAAGGGAAGACGCGCGCAAACAAAGTTGCGGATTAGATAAACATTCTTTCATAGAACCCTAAGGCGATTGACGGTTGGAGAGAGGCGCTTTCAGCTTATCCATAAAAAGACCCACGCTCGTGGCGAAGAAAGTCGAGCGATTCCATTTCATGAGCGCAAGAAAGTTATCATAGACCAGAAAGCTGCGTCCACCCACCCCGTCGGGCTGGATCAAATAAGCCTGCGGCTGCGGCGAGGTCAAAGGCTGCCCTGAAAGTTCGCGCACGCCGAATTGACGCCATGTCTCGATCTTTTGCGGGGTTTCGCGCCCCAGCACCTGTTGGGGAACGGGACGAATAACCATGACTTCCTTGCCCCAGCCCTGCCCCGCCTGCCAACCCTCAGCCGCCAGATACCGCGCCATGGAAGCGAACACATCGCCAAGGTTTTCCCAGATATCGCGTACGCCATCGCCATCATAATCCACCGCAAAACGGCGATAGGTGGAGGGCATAAACTGGCACTGCCCCATCGCGCCCGCCCATGAGCCTTGCAAGAAGTCAGGATCGCGCCGCTCCTCATCGATGATGCGCAGCGCCTCCAGCAGTTCTTTTTTGAAGAAGTCGGCGCGGCGGCCTTCATAGGCCAGCGTCGCCAGAGAATTCAGAACCGGATCGTCGCCGCGATTGTCGCCAAAGCTGCTTTCGATGCCCCACAGCGCAACGATGGCCTCAGCCGGAACGCCATACCGTGCGGCGACATCATTCAAAATCGCGCGGTTTTCGTCCAGCAATTCGCGGGCTCTTGAGACGCGCGTCTCCGGCAAGGTGTTTTTCAGATATTGCGCGAAGGTGATCTTATGCTCTGGCTGTTTTTGATCGAGCTCGATCACGCTTTCATCGAACGACAGGGTCGGCCAGACGCGCCCAATCGTCGCGGGCGAGATTCCCTGCTGGATCATTTCGGGCGCGAGTTGATCAAGCCACAGGCGAAAGCCTTCCTGATCCCCTGCCCGCGCTGGCGATACCGAGAATCCCGCCAAAAGAACAAGCGCAACCAGCACGCCCTTAAGCGCGGTGCTGAAAAATCTTTTTAGATATGAAGACATACTTCCCCCTTGAGGGGAAAATAGGGGCAACCCACCCGCTACGTCAATCAGACTTCCATGCCGAGAGCCGATTTATACAAATCGAGCAGCT
>DNGD01000097.1 GCA_003486725.1 Rhodospirillaceae bacterium | reverse complement strand
CCGAACGCCCCCTGCTGGATACGTAATGAACCTAACGTTGACAATCACCTGATCATTGTTAGGAAAAAGCCAGTGGGCTTTTTTATCGACCGTATTGAAAAACAGGATGTTGCGAGAGTTACTTTTTATATAATTTACGGAGGAAAGGGATCCCGCAAAGCTTGCCGTTGGTTGAAGTGAAGCATACAAAAACTTACTGCCAGCCATTACGTTAAAGTCGGTCAGGCGAAGTTCTTCGGTGCTAAGATCGGCACCAGCGACTTGAGTCAGCTTTTGCTGCGTTCGCGCCTGTTTGGAATAGCCTGCGACATCATAGGAGGCTTTAAGAAACAGTCCAAGGATCACCAAGAACAGTAGCATCAGCGTTAAACCAACTATACGTCTCACCAAGATATAGAAACGCTCAAAACTACTGCTCATCGGGAAAACTCCTGTTTCTGGGTGATTCTGGGACGCAATGATGGTGCTCTATCCGATAGAAATGATCAAGATAAGGTTATTGATCAGTATTCGCAGCGGATCACGGTATAGGTTATCACGGCCATAATGCCGATGATTGCGGCCAGCAGAGTGGGTGTGAAGCCAAGGGCTACAAACGCCGCGGTTATGGCCAGCGTTGTGACCAGTTCAATCACCATATAACGTGCGCCAATGGGCGCGGTGCAGTGGCGGCAGCACCCCTTGTTCATCAGCCATGACAGAACGGGGATCAGGTCGAGCGGCGTCAATTGCGTCTGGCAAGTCGGACAGGTGGAGGGCGGCGTGATGATCGACAGGCGGCGGGGCAGGCGATAACTGAGCATCGTTGTGAAGCTGCCCAGCACGAGGCCGATGACAATCCCGACCACCAACCTGACCATCGGTTCATTTAAAAGGCTTGTATCGAACATCATGGATTCCATTTGGCCGCCGAAGGTTACAACAATGAGTCTATGTCACGCGTCTTGTGCTGACAAGAACACAGGCGTGAAAGTAATCGGGCGAAGACCTTGAGTCCATCGGTGTTTCGTGCATAGAATGATTGTCTTTGCAAAAGAGTGCGCAGGGGCGGTCATGGTTGAAGAGATTATTCAGGTTCAGGATCTGACGCGTATCTTTCGGGTGCGTGATAAAGCGGCAGCAAAATCCGGCTGGTTTTCGAAACCGGCGACCAAGGAGCTGACGGCTGTCGGCAACCTCAACTTCTCCATCAAAACGGGAGAGAAAGTCGCGTTTATCGGGCCAAACGGCGCGGGGAAATCCACGACGCTCAAGATGCTGTGCGGCTTGCTTGCGCCTTCCACGGGAACGGCCAGCGTGTGCGGCCTTGTGCCGTGGGTTGCCACGCAGGAGCTGGCGGCCAAGATCGGTCTTGTGTTTGGCCAGCGCTCGCATTTGTGGCCGAACCTGACGGTGAGTGACAGTTTCGCGCTGCTGGGCAAAATCTATGACATTGATGACGGCGAGGCCAAGGCGCAGACCGATAAGTTGATCGAGGTCTTCGGGCTTACGAAGTTCTTTGGTCAATATGCGCGCACGCTTTCGCTGGGGCAGCGGATGCGCTGCGATATTGCCGCCGCGCTTTTGCATCAGCCGTCTGTACTGTTTCTGGATGAGCCGACCATTGGCCTCGATGTTACCGCCAAGGCGTTGTTACGCGACCATTTAAACCGGTTGGTGCAGGAGTTTGAAACGACGGTGCTGCTGACCAGCCACGACACGGACGATATCGAGAAAATCTGTGATCGCGTGATCCTGATCGATCATGGACAGAAGCTGCTGGATACCACACTGCCCGCGTTGCACCGCGACTACACGCATTACAAGACGCTGACGCTTGCGACAGAAGAGGCCTGCCCTCTTTTTGATCATCCGCACGTGGTCGTCGAAGAGCAGGGCGATCATCGCCTTGTTCTGAAAGTCGATGTTAAACAAGTGAGGCTTGAGAGTGTCGTTGCACAGTGCTTGGAGTGCTTCAAGCTGCACGACATTGCGATTGAGGATTTACCGCTAGAGGAGATTATCAAAACGATCTACCGCCAGATGAAACTGGCGCGGGGGGCGTGATGGGCTTTTCTCATTCCGTTCGTGTGTTTCGTGCCGGCGTTGCGCTTGGGATCAAACAGGCGTGGCAAGAAAAGATCACGATCCTTGGATCACTGATTATTTATGGGACGATCATGCTGCTTTACGGCGGCGTCATCAAGATGATCCCCGACGCCGATCTGGCCAAGCATGGGTATAGCCATTCGCAGATGATCTGGTACTTGGCCATCACCGAATATGTGCTGTTTATCTGCGCTTCGTGGGGCTTTAAGGAAGTCCAAAACGATTTCCAAAGCGAGCAGATTTATCTCTCTTTGCTGCGCCCCTATCGCGCGAGTTTGGTGAGGATTTCCGTATGGGCGGGGGAGGCGCTTGTTCGCGCCGCCGGCATGTTCGTTCCCGTTATGCTCTTTATCACATGGCTTGCGGGTGGTTTACAGATGTCAGCCTTACAGGTTATCGGCATGCTGCTGAGCATTCCACTCAGCGCCGTGATGATGCTCGCGGGTCTTTATATCATCGGCGCATCGTGCCTGTGGTTTGTGCAGTCTGAGCCTGCCTACTGGATATGGAATAAATCGATCTTTCTTCTCGGCGCTTTGCTCTGGCCCATGGCCTATTACCCCGTGATGATGCAAAATATCATGTGGAGCACGCCCTTTCCGGCCATTCTGGCGCAGGCGGGGGAATGGGCGCTGGACCCTTCGTTGACGCGCATTCTGTTGGGGTTTGTGCATCAACTTTTCTGGTGTCTGGTGGCCGTGTTTGTCCTGCGTTGGTTTGATGGCGTCGTCTTGCGCAAAATCCAGTCGGGGGAGGGCGTATGAAACGACAAATCTCCTACCTCTGGGCGCTGATGACAGCGAACATGAAAAGCTATAACGCCGAGCGCAAGCGTCTGTTCGTCATGGCGCTGTTTATGATGATCCAGAACGCTATGTTCTTTGGGCTCTGGGTAATCTTTTTCCAAACGGTTGGCGATCTAAAGGGCTGGAAGCTTGTTGACGTGACTCGTATGTTCGGCCTTGCGGCTTCTGCAATCGGCCTTAGTCTCTTTTTCTTTAACGGCGCACGCACCCTTGCTTATCGCGTGATGGATGACTCGATTGACAGTTTCCTGACGCGCCCGCGCAAGGCACTGCCGATGCTTTTGATGAGTTCATCCTCACCGGCCAGTTTAGGCGATATCACGTTTGGCCCGTTATTGTGGCTGACCCTTGGCGAGGTGCCGCTCTCGTTGTTCCCGTGGTTTGTCTTGTTGACGCTGTTTTCCGCCTTAATTTTTACGGCAGCCACCTTGATGATGTTTTCAATCGTTTTCTGGCTTAAAACCAGCTCCCGCTTTCCGGAGCAGTTGTTCGAGATGTTGATAATCCTTTCGAGCAACATCCTGCATGGGCAGCCCTTTGGCGTGAAGGCACTGATGTTCACCATCATTCCGGCGGGTTTTATCAGTTATCTCCCCGCGCAACTGATGCGCGGTTTTGATCCGCTGTTGTTCGGGATACTGCTGGTGGCAACGGTGTTTTACGCGGCGTTGGCTGCGTACATTTTCAACGCCGGATTGCGCCGCTACGTGCGCGGGGTAGTATAGTTCACGATCGCGTCGCTGACCTGCGCGGGTGTTGTGAAGTCGATACGGGGGTGGGCAAACGGCACCCAATGATAGCGTGTGTACCATAATTTCCCGCCATGCGGTGCGCGGGCAAAATCATAGAGGGCCAAGGGGCGATAGGTTTCATGATCGACCCCGACATAGCCCAGATTGCACTTTTCTGACTTGTACATTTTCAGCAACGCCGTTTTTTCGGCGCGTTCAGCGTCGGTCAGCTGTACGCGCTCCTCACTTCCGTTTGGAAAGGGGAAACTTTGCGCGTTCGCTTTTCCGCCATAAAAATTGTATTCCGCAAACTCAAGAATGCTGACGCTCTCACGCAAAAGACTGCAAGCGCCGTTCAGCGCGTCATGATCCGCGTGCCCGCCTTCATAGGCCGGAACCCACAATTGATCGATATCATGGGTCGCGATCGCACGAGTGATTTCGTCAAATACTGATGGCAAATTGCGCCACAAATACCGCGAGGGGCGATTTGCAAAGCCGGCGGGGATAATCTTCATGCGCTTTGCGACGGCAAGTGCCTCATTTCGCCGCTGCGCCACAAAAGCGTCATAACGCCAGCGTTGCCACGGCCACAGCTCTTTTTTCGCGATGCAGCCGTTCGTCAAATATAGCGCGTGGATTGTCGCGCCTTGGTTTATTGCGCGCACAGCCATAGCGGCACAGGCGACGACTTCATCGTCCGGATGCGGCACGAGGATCAGAATATGACGGCCAAATTCAGCCATACTTCTTCCTTGTTTCGGCGGCGATTCTCAAGGCGGGATAGAAATCTTGCGCCAGAACGTCGTTCCAGCTGGCAATCGAGGCCTCGGCATAGGCATGCGCATGCTTGGTCATTTGAATGCGCGTGTTGGTTGATCCCGTCACATCGCGCAAGGCTTTTGTCCACGCTTCCACGCCGCTTTCGACTTCGAGCATCGCCGGTGTGTAATCGCATAGCGCGGCGATACCGCTTTTTTTCGAAACGAGAACGGGCAGACCCGAAGCGATAGCCTCGACCGAGGACATGCTGCGGATTTCAACTTCGGACGTCAGCGCAAGGAGGTCGGCGCTGGCGTAAAGTCTCGCCAACTCCTCCGGCTCGACAAAACCGGCGACAGTGACGTTGGCACCAAGGCGCGCACGCAGATCAGCTTCGGCAGGTCCAACACCCGCCGTAATAAGATGGACGGCGCGACCTTCGGAAACCAGAGTCTCCATCGCTTCGATCAGCGTATAGATGTTTTTCCCCACGTCCAATCGGCCAACGAACAACACGATCACATGGTCATGCGGCACGTGATAGTCGATCTCGACGCCCTCGCGATCGCGTTTATGCGGCCCGAACATCGTGCGATCAATGCCTATGCGCACGGGATAGACGCTGTTCTCGCCGATAATGGTGGCCGCCATCTGGCGATCTTCCTCGCGTTTATAAAGAACGGCGGTGCAAGCGCGCAGATGCGTTTTCATGCGCGCGATCTTCTTGGCCTCCTGCCATTCCGGCAGATGAAGCTTGTCCAGAAGGAGCCGCGTAAGGGCCGTGTGACCAAACAGCCTTTCGATCGTCAGGCGCGTGAAAATACGGGCATAGGCTGGCGTGTCGGTGTGGAAGGAGGTGACCAGGGGTATGCCATAAAGACGGCTGACCTTTTCAGCTGTTTTGGCGAAACAGAAATAGCCGTCGGTTGTCAGGATCACGTCGTAATCCTTCAGCTCTTCGGCCAGCTCGACATGATGATGCCCCAGATCGGTATTATCGGGGACATAGGGGAGAAACTTCAGGCGAGAGGTGCTGAACACGGGGGGCAATTGCTTAAGCCGCGCCTTGATCCTGAGGTTTTTCGCGTGTAGGGCTTCTGTGAGCGGCTCACCGGAGAAATAGACCGTCAATTCAAGAGGCAGATCGCTGATCGAGGCTGCTTTGGCGAGCCTTTCCCACCCCTTGACATGACCGCCGGAAAGAGACGAACGAGGCAGGTCAACCAGAACGGCGGCGCGGAGAGGTTTTTGGCTTGTCATAGGCAGGTTTCTGTCATCAAATGAGAGGCGGAGATAGAATTCAAGAACGGTGATTTTTCCATGAGTGGAGCGAGGAAACAAGTGCGAATTCAAACCATCCTTATCCTGTTGTTATTGGCTCTTCCGTTGACGTCTCGCGCGGAGGCGGCGGAAGGAGAGAGCGGCTTGTTTGACGGGATAGCGGAGAGTATCGGCTCGCNNACAATCTGGCCAAGCCGGAAATGATTAAGGTCAAGCGGCTGGATCAGGGATCGCCACAGGTCGGTGACGGTAAAACGCCAGCAAAAGCCGAGGAAGCCCCACCAGCCCCGTACAAAGTCTATTCTTCTCCCATGATCGCCGATGATCCTCCTATCAATATCACGATCGGCGGCGGCGAGACGCCATCGATTCCAATTAGCGAGACGGCAACGCCGAGCGAAGCTTTAAGCAGCTGGCAGCGTGAAACGCAAGAA
>DNGD01000043.1 GCA_003486725.1 Rhodospirillaceae bacterium | reverse complement strand
CTGGCCGAGGCGCGCACGCGCACCTTCGCGTGGCGGCGCAAGGTGTTCTTGTGCTCGACGCCGACGATCAAGGGCATCTCGCGCATCGAACGCGAATATGAGGCGAGTGACCAACGCAAATACTTCGTGCCGTGCCCGTTTTGCAGCCACAAGCAGGTTCTGCGGTTCGAAAGGTTGCGATGGGAGAAAGGCAAACCGGAAACGGTCGCCTATTTCTGCGAGCATTGCGAAGCGCGGATCGAGGAACGATACAAGCCTTTCATGAACGAACATGGAGAATGGCGTGCGACGGCGGTCAGCACCGATCCGCTTACGGTGGGCTACCACATCTCAAGCCTTAACTCGCCGTTGGGTTGGTACACTTGGGAGCGCGTCGCCCGCGATTGGGAAGCGGCACAAGGAAACGACGAGGCCATGAAAGGCTTCAAAAACAGCGTGCTTGGCGAGACATGGGTCGAAAGCGGTGAAGCGCCTGATTGGCAAATCCTGTGCGACAGGCGGGAGTCAAACAAGCTCGGCATCGTTTCCAAAGGCGGCTTGTTCCTGACCGCTGGCGCAGATGTTCAGAAAGACCGTATCGAGATCGATGTCTGGGCGTGGGGTCGTGGGCTGGAAAGCTGGCTTGTCGATCACATCGTAATTCTCGGCGGGCCGGATGATCCTAAAGCATGGAATGCGCTTGCGGCTCTCCTTACGCAAACATGGCCGCATGAAAACGGGCCGCATCTGACGATTGCCAAGCTGGCCATCGATTCCGGCTACGAAGCGCCTGCCGTTTATTCGTGGACGCGTAAGATGGGTGGCGGTCAGGTTATGGCCGTCAAAGGCGCGGAAGGGTTCAACCGCGCCAGTCCTGTCACAGGCCCCACCTATGTGGACGCAACCGAAGGCGGACGCAAGATCAGGCGCGGCGCAAAGTTGTGGGTGGTCGCGAGCTCGACCTTCAAGACGGAAACCTATCGTTTCTTGAGGCTTGCACGTCCAACCAAAGAAGAGATCGCCGAAGGGGTTTTGTTTCCGCCCGGCACCGTGCATCTGCCCGAAAGCATAGACAGCGAATGGATCATGCAGCTGACGGCGGAACAGCTTGTTACGGTCAAGACCAAACGCGGCTTTACCAAACTGGAATGGCAAAAGCTACGTGCGCGTAATGAGGCGCTGGACTGCCGAGTTTACGCGCGTGCGGCGGCATGGATTGTCGGCATCGACCGCTTTTCTGAAGCGCGTTGGAAAGAACTCGAGTCTCAGGTCGCTGTAGAAGAAAAAGAGATCGCAGATGCGCCGATGGAAACCCAGCGTTCGGCAGGGATCCTGCGGCGCAAGAACCCAAGCAAGCGGCGCACATTCCAATCAACCTATTTGAGATGACCTTATGACCCTTGATGACATGAAATCCCGCCACGAGGCGCTGCTCGCCGCGCGTTGGCGCGGGGTGCGGAGCATTGATGTTGAGGGTCGCCGCATCACTTACGCCACCGATGCAGAAATGGCATCGGCCATTTCTGATCTTGAAAAACGGATCGCTGTCCTTGAAAGCGGCAAGCCGCGCCGTCGTGTCCTGACCTCCGGCAGTAAGGGGTTATAGGATGGGAATGCTGACCAATATAGCTCGCGTTTGGCGCGGGGCGTTCGGCTCGTTGCAAACAGGAGGGTTCGAGGCCTCGCAGGGCAATCGGCGCTTACGAACGTTTCAACCCTCGCGGCTGCATCTCAACACGCTGCTTGTCAGCGCGGGTGCGACGATCACGGCGCGGGCGCGTTATCTCGTGCGCAACAATGGCTATGCGACCAACGCGATGGAAAGCTGGACGGGCAATGCCATTGGTGACGGCATTAATCCGTCGAGCAAGATCAGTAATGCGCGGCTTAAAAAACGCGTCATGGATTTGTGGTGGAGCTGGACAGACTATGCCGACGAAGAAGGCCTTACGGATTTCTTTGGCCTGCAGCGTCGCGCGGCGCGAGAGATGTTCATTACAGGCGAGGCCTTTTTTGTCTTTAGGCCTTGCTTGACTTCGATGGGGCTGCCTGTGCCGCTTCAATTGCAGCTGTTGCCGACAGAAATGCTGCCGCTTACCAAGAACGAAGTTCTGGCGAACGGTAACGTCATCCGCTGCGGGATCGAGTTCGACGGCAACGGCAAGCGCGTTGCTTATCACTTTCTGCGCCGCCATCCCGGTGATCTGACGCAGCCTAACCTGACGACCGAGACCGTGCGCATGCCAGCGCTCAATGTCATGCATTTGATGGATGCGGCAGACGCAGGGCAACTGCGCGGCGTATCGAGGCTGGCTCCCGCCATCGTGAAAATGTTTCTGCTCGATCAATATGACGATGCCGAGCTTGACCGCAAGAAGGTCGCGGCCATGTATGCGCTGTTCATCACGACGCCTGCACCGACCGAGCCGTTCGACACGGCTGAGGAAGAGGATGAAAACGGCGAGCGCGTCATGGACGTGCAGCCCGGTCAAGTCACGATGCTGGAGCCCGGCGAAGAAGTTCAAACCTCAAGCCCCGCCGATGTCGGCCAGACTTACGAGCCGTTTCAGTACCGCACCCTTTTGCAAATTGCGGCGGCAACAGGTGTTCCTTATGCCTATGTCTCCGGCGATATGCTGAAGGCGAACTATTCCAATTCCCGCATGGCGCTTCTGGAGTTTAGGCGGCGCGTCGGGGCATGGCAGCATTCGGTCATGGTCTGGCAAATGTGCCGCAAGGTCTGGGAACGCTGGATGGACATGGCCGTCCTGTCTGGCGCTCTGACGATCCGCAACTATGAGGCAAAGCGCGCTGAATATCTGGCTTGCGATTGGCTTCCCCCTAAATGGGATTGGGTCGATCCGCTTAAGGACGCCAATGCCGAGATCGCGCAGATCAATGCAGGTCTCAAGAGCCGGACGCAGGCCATTGCCGAGCGTGGTTATGACATTGCGCAGGTGAATGCGGAAGTCGCGGCAGAACGGCAGCAGGAAGCGCTGCTTGGCATCTCATTTCAAGAAACCTTGGCGTTGCCTGCGCCGCAGCCAAATGCGCAGCAAGACGATCAAACCAATTTGCCGCCAGAGGAGCAGCAACAAGCATGAGCCAAATGAACAATCTCCCTCACATTGCAGCGCGTCTGCTCGGCGCGCCGTTGATGGTGGCACGGCCCAAGCTGGACGTGCTGCTTTCGGTCTTAGGGCCGCGTTTAACAGGCGCAGTTGTGGAACCCTTGGCGCTTGGCAATAATGAAGGGCCGGATGACGATGAGGATATTCAGATTACGCCTGAAGGCGTCGCCATCGTGCCTGTGTTTGGCACGCTCGTCACGCGATCCAGCTATCTGACGACAGTTAGTGGCCTGACCAGCTACGCCGAGATCGGTCAGAATATTGAGACCTCGCTTGCCAACCCGTCCGTCCGCGCCGTTCTGCTTGAGATCGACTCTCCAGGCGGCGAAGTCGGCGGTCTGTTTGATCTGTGCGACAAAATCAGCGCGTTAAAAGCCTCCTATGGCAAACCGCTATGGGCGCTTGCGCATGAAGGAGCCTTGTCTGCGGCTTACGCCGTCGCGTGCTGCGCTGACAAAATCATCCTGACGCAAACTGCAGAGGTCGGCTCCATTGGTGTCGTCGCCGTCCACATTGATGAAAGCGGCGCGGACGAACAAGCGGGCCTTGCATGGAACTTCATCTATGCGGGCGCGTGCAAAGTCGACGGCAATCCGCACGAACCTTTGTCGGATCGCGCCCGCGCAGAAATCCAGTCGGATATTGATGGCCTGTACGAAGGCTTCGTCGCGCTCGTTGCCAAAAATCGCGGCATAGAAGCCGAAGCCGTTCGAGCGACCGAAGCTGGCGTTTATCGCGGCGCATCGGCTCTTGACGTTCGTCTGGCCGATGCCGTGATGGGCCGCGAGGCGGCGCTGTCCGCCTTAGGGTCTTCCGTCAAGTCCCCGTTCTCTTACCTCAACCAACAAAAGAAGGAGTTTTCTATGAGTACCCAAAATACCGCACCAGAAGCGCAGCAAGCCACAATCGAGCAGCCTGTTACCAAAACGGCAACGGATCCCGCGCCAGCGGTCGCAACTACCGTCGCCAGTCCTGCGCCTGAAACGCCGGATAAAGCCGCTATTGAGGCGCAAGTCACGCAGAAATTGCGCGAAAACTACGCTGAAATGGCGGGAGTTGCCACGCAGGCCGCAAGGCTCGGCGTGACGCTTGATGTCGGAGACGCAATGGCCAAAGGCTTAAAGCCCGATGCGATGCGCCGCGCCGTACTTGATGAATTAGCCGCACGTTCAAGCGCGACTGGCATCGTCGCTGCGGTTCCGGCGACCATGTCCGTTGACAGCCCCATCATTCGTCGCGCTCGCGCGGCGGCTGAAAAGGCCAAGGCGTAATTTCAAAACTCAAACCCGAAGGAGATTAAGAACATGACTGCATTAACGCAAAATCCCACGCTCGGCGATCTCGTCAAGTACGAGCTTGAGCCGCGCTACAGCCGCGAGTTTGTGACCCTTAAATCCGGTGCGTCCTATGCCATCGGCGCGGTGCTTGGCAAGATCACGGCCTCCGGCAAATACCGCGCTTCGCCTATAGCTGAAGTCGTGGGCGACGAGGGCGCAGAAAACGCCTGCGCCGTTCTGCTGGAAATCGTGGACGCAACCACGGCGGATGCCATCGGACTCATTGCCGCTCGTGGCCCCATTCTCTTGTCAAAAGATCGGCTTGCTTATGACAGCAGCGTCGATCTGGCGGCGGAGAAAGTGGCAAAGATTGCCCAGCTTGCCTCGCATGGACTGGTGGTCCGCGACACAGCCTAAGCCAAAACGACATCAAACCTGCCAAGCCGCCTTGTGGCGGTTTTTTTGTTTCTAACCCTTGGAGAAAAACATGACTGTTATCATCAATCCTTTCGACGCAGGCGGTTACAGCCTCGCCGAAATGACGCAGGCCATCAACATCCTGCCGAACCTTTACACGCGCCTCGGCCAGATGGGCCTGTTTCGGTTCGAAGGTGTTACCCAGCGTTCCGTCCTGATCGAACAGGCGGAGGGCGTCTTGAACTTGTTACCGACAGTGCCCCTTGGTGGGGCATCGACGGTGGCCAATCGTGACGTGCGTTCCTTGCGTTCGTTCACGGTGCCGTGGATCCCACATGACGACAACATCACGCCACAGGACATCCAAGGCGTGCGCGGTTTCGGCAGCGCGGACAACAGCGATCCACTGGCTGTCCTGATGGAGCGCAAACTCACCCGCATGCGCGCCAAACACGCCCAGACCCGCGAGTTCATGGAAATCAACGCTTTGCGGGGCAAGGTACGCGACGGCGCGGGCACGACGCTCTACGATTACTTCACGGAGTTCGGCCTCACGCGCATGACTGTGGACTTCGATCTAGGCGACGATGCTTCTGACGTTCAGGCTCTTGTCCGTGATGTCTTACGCAAGATTGAGACGGAGTTGAAGGGCGAAAGCATGACAGCTGCCCTTGCGCTTGTTTCGCCGGAGTTCTTCGACAAGCTGATCAAGCATCCCAAGGTCGTGGACGCCTACAAGTTCTATGCGGCGGGCGTGCAGCCTCTGCGAGAAGACGTTCGTCGGCGTTTCCCGTTCGCTGGTCTGGTGTTCGAGGAATACTCGGCCACGGTCACGCTTTCGGGCGGTGGAACCGAGACGCTCGTTCCGGCAGGCGAAGGCATCGCGTTCCCCTTGGGCACGCTCGACACCTTTGTCACCTACGGAGCGCCCGCCAACCTGATCGAAACAGTCAACACCATCGGCTTGCCGATCTATGCCCGTCAGTTGGCGCGCCCGGACGGTGGGGCCATCGAGATCCGTACGGAATCCTCGATCCTGCCTGTCAACAAGCGGCCCCGTCTCGCGGTGCAGCTGACCAGCAGCACGTAAGCAATGGAGAACGCTTTCGCGGCGGCGATGGACGATCTGTTCGCAGATCCAAACATCGCCGCCAATGCGGTCTATCTGCCCTCATCGGGCGGAGCCGGATCGGATGTGCGCGTAATTCTGAAACGACCGGACGAAGTCGCGTCCTTTGGCGAAGCGAGGATCGCCTCAGAAACGCTGACGCTTCAGGTGCGCGTGGTCGAAATACAGGATCCAGAAGAGGATGACATGTTCCTCATCAATGGCAGAAACTATGTCGTTCAAGGCGAACCAATTGCTGATGCGCTGCGCCTGATCTGGACATTGAACACGAGGCCAGCATGAGCTTGCGTCTTGCCGCTGCCCTGCAAGGCAGTCTGACCAAGATCATGGCTCAAGAAACCAAAGCAGCAGAGCAAGCTGTCACGCTTGGCGTGCGGCAAGCGACGGATGGCCTTAAGCTGGAACTACGTGGCCAGATCACAAACGCAGGCCTCGGCCAGCGTCTAGCCAACACGTGGCGCGCAGAGATGTTTCCGAAAGGCCAAGCCAGCATTAATGCGGCTGGGTTCGTGTTTTCCAAAGCGCCGAACATTGTGGGCGTTTATGCGCGCGGCGCGGTGTTGCGCTCCACAAAAGGTCTGTTTCTGGCCATTCCAACTCCAGCGGCTGGCAAATACGCCATGGGCAAAAAGATCACGCCCGGCGCGTGGGAACAAGTCCACGGCCAAAGGCTTCGGTTCATCTATCGGCGCGGAGCCGTATCGCTTCTGGTTGCTGATAACATGCGGGCGCGAACAGGCAAGCGCGGCGGGTTTACTAAAGCCAGCGCGACGGCCATGCGCACGGGGCGCGGGCTCACGACGACCATCATGTTTCTGCTGGTGCCTCAAGTGTCGATCAAGAAACGCTTCGATATCGAAAGCGCGGAAAGAAAATGGAACGACGCGCTGCCGCGTCTTGTCGTTCAAAACTGGCGGGAGACTTCCGAAAAATGACAATGCGAGAAATCGTTCTTCAAGCCTTGTTTGAAAGGCTGCAGACCATCTCTGGTCCCAAGGTGCTGCGTAACGAGGTCTTGCCAGAAAAGGTTCCAGCTGGCGGTTTGCTCATCCTACGCGATGGCGATCCTGGCGAACCAGAGACGCTGCTTTCCCCACTCTCTTACTATTGGGAACATCACGCCTCGCTTGAGGTGATGGTACAGGCAGGCGAAGCGGCAGAGCGTGATCAGATAATGGACAGTCTTTTTCAGAACATCACTGCCTCGCTGGTTTCCGATCAAACACTTGGTGGTTTATGCGACCGAGTCACCCCGCTTGCAGCTGACACAAGTTCCGTTGTTGTCGAAGGCGCGGCAAACGTCAAAGCGGCCATCGTGCCGATTGAACTGATTTACACAACAACCAGCCAACTCGGCTGAGGTTTCTTTAACATTGGAGGGTTATCATGGCACGTGCCTATGGCGCGAACGCGCATCTATTGGGCGATTTTGAAACGGTTTATGGAACGCCGCCCGCTGGAAACTTTATCAAGTTCCCGTTCGTGTCCTCAAACCTTGGCTCAGAGCAAGGGCTTCTTGCGTCTGATCTCTTGGGCACAGGCCGCGATCCGGCGCAGCCGATCCGTGACGTGATTAAGGTCGAAGGCGATGTGGTTGTTCCTGTCGATCTACGCAACTTCGGGCATTGGCTGAAGGCTCTTTTGGGCACACCCGACACGACGGGCGTGGGGCCGTATGTTCATGCGTTCGTGTCCGGTGCGACAAGTCTTCCCAGCCTCGCGCTGGAAGTCGGGATGCCAGAGGCCTTAGCCTTTTTCATGAACATGGGCGTGCGCGTCAATTCTATGCAGCTGACCTTTGCCCGCTCTGGCGGGGCCAGTGCAACGTTGAACTGCATCGCCCAAGGCGAAAGTCGTGCCGCTGTCAGCGCAGGGGGCACGCCGACCGAGACCTCAAGCACCCGTTTCAACCAGTTCCAAGGTGCGGTCAAGAAAGACGGCGTTCAACTCGGCAACGTCACGGGAGCGCAACTTACCTACAGTAACAATCTGGAGCGGATTGAGACGATCCGCCCAGATGGCAAGATCGACGGAGCCGATCCGACGATTGCCGCACTCACGGGATCGATTGACGTGCGCTTTGCGGATACGACGCTGATCGATGCCGCAACGAACAATACGCCTGTTGAGCTGTCGTTCGGTTACACGATTGATGCAAACCGCTCGATCCTGTTCACGGCGCACCAAGTATATCTCCCAAAACCCAAACTCGCCATCAGCGGCCCTGCGGGGGTGCAGGCCAATTTCAACTGGCAGGCCGCCAAGCCCGACGCTGGGCAAATGCTGACCGTAACACTCACCAACGATGTGGAGGACTATGTATGATCCGTCTTGATTTGAAACGAGAGTCTTACTGGCTTGATCTTGGCCACGGGGTGCGTGTGAACGTGCGCCCTGCGACAACCGCGCTTGTTATGGCGGCGCGCGTCACAGCATTGAAAAATGCCACCGAGGAAACGGACACAGGAACACGCAGTGCAACGCTTATCAAAAAGCTGGCCGAGCTTGCGATCATCGGTTGGGATGGCGTTGGCGACAGCGAAGATCATCTTGCCGAGGTCACGCCGGAAGCTGTTTCCGCATTGATGGACTTATGGCCACTCGCGGATGCGTTTGAGCGTCTCTATCTCGCGCCGACGCTTATTTTGGATCAGGAAAAAAACGCCTAGAGGCTCGTTGTAAATGGCACTTCGGCGGCGGGCCGGACTATTGCGGCGCATGTGCCGATGCTGACTTGCCCTGCAGCAAGGGGCTTCCCAACAAGGACGGTGAACTTTGCCCCTACTGCGCTAACGAGCCGCAAACAATGGAAGGCTGGGAAGCATGGGATGTCGCGCTCAAATGCGCTGGCCAACTCCGCACAGCGCAATTTGCCATCGTCGGCATCGACATGAACGCCGCGCTGAAAATTGCGGAAATGTTTGGATATGACACAATTGCACATACCGAACTTTTGTTTAGTTTCGAAAAAGGGATGGTATCTAGTGTAAATGAGGCGTTAGCACAAAAAGAACATCAATAATATTACGATGGAGGTCCAATCCAACCTATCTGATTTGCCATTTGCTCTCTTTCCTGCATGAGTCTATCTCGCTCTTTTTTTCTTCGATCCACAGCACGATGATAGAGTACAAGAAATAGCATTATGATGGAGAAACAAACGGCCAAAGCAGAGTAAAATATGGCAGGATCAGAGTATGATGCCATATTTGTTATTTTTTCCATTACGAAGACTTGTGTTTCACGCTGAATGTTTTCGTCCTCACGGTTCACTGCTCTTGCGCTCTTTGATGTTGCGCGCACCGGATTTGAATCCTCCATAACCTGCCTTTTAACATCGGCGTATTGATTTGGAGTGGGCTGGCGATGTATCCTATAAGTGTTGTCGAAACCCCGACAAATGATAACTGGTTGATCGCCTGACATCGAGTCAGCGCACTCCCCTAGTCTAATATGTTCAGTGAGTGTTTGAGCGTAGGAGTGATCATAATGTCCAAAAATCACTATGGGCATTATGACAACTAAGATTTTAAGAGCAAAAGAACGAGGGTGTCGCGAGAAGTTATTGTTTTTTGTGTGAAACATGCTGAGCAGCCCCCCTTGATATATAATATAACAAGCATGTACCCATTCTAGATACGGAAATCGATTATTCAAGCCAAAAATGCTCGGAAATAAGAAAATCAATCTCTGTTAGGGACGTTGCCATGGCTGAACGCAATCTATCGATCCGGCTTGCCGTTATGGACGGCGGCAAGGTCAAGGCCGAGCNNTTATGGACGGCGGCAAGGTCAAGGCTGAGCTGAAGGAGATTGGCGAGTCCGGTGAGAAATCTCTACAGCGGATCGAGCTTGCCGGAAAACCCGCTTCCAAAAGCCTGATTGCCCTGAACGCTGCCGCCAATGATGTGAAGGGTGCGGCCATTGGTCTGTCCAGCCAGATGGGACCGCTCGGCGCGGGGCTCGCCGCGCTGGGGCCAGCGGGCATTGCGGCGGGCGCGGGGCTGGCTATTATGGCGCTCGGTATTAAGCGCAGCTTCGAGGAAGCGGCATTGGCCGAACAAGCGCAGAACCGTTTGCAGGGGGTGCTTCGCGCCACGGGCTATGCCTCCGGCCTGACGGGCATAGAAATCGCCGAAATGGCTGAGGAGATGGAGCATTCGACGCTGACTAGTGCGGAGTCCGTCAAGAACGCGG
>DNGD01000126.1 GCA_003486725.1 Rhodospirillaceae bacterium | reverse complement strand
GCCGCCGTGCAGGAAGGCGGTTTCGCGTTTGAGGCCGTCAGGGCGCCCAAGCAAATCAAGGCCACAGAACTGGCCGATGCGCTTCGCGAACTGTTTGCCGATCCGTCTGTGATCAAGATCGCCCATAATCTGAAATATGATGCGCAAGTGTTGCAGCAGCATGGCCTGACCATCGCGCCTTATGACGACACGATGCTGATGTCCTATGTGATGGGCGCGGGGCTGCATGGTCACGGCCTCGATGAGCTGGCGATGCGTTATTTCCAGCACAAGATGATCTCATTTGATGAAGTCACCGGCACCGGCAAGGCGCGCATCACCTTTGATCGCGTGCCGCTTGATAAAGCGCTGGCCTACGCCGCCGAGGATGCGGATTTTGCGTTGCGCCTGTGGCTCACATTGAAACCGCGTTTGGTCGCCGAGCATCTGGTCAATGTCTATGAGCGGCTGGAGCGTCCGCTGATCCCTGTGGTTGCCGCGATGGAAACGGCGGGCGTTCTGGTGGATCGCGCGGTGTTGAAAGCCCAAAGCGGCGAGCTGGCCAAGAGACTTCAAATTCTTGAAGCCGATATTCATGTGCTGGCGGGGCGCTCGTTCAATGTCGGCTCGCCCAAGCAATTGGGCGAAGTTCTGTTTGACGAAATGGGCATCGCGGGCGGTGCAAAGGGTAAGACCGGCGCGTATTCCACCAGCCATGATGTGCTGGAGCCGCTCGCCGAAGCGGGCAACGAGATGGTCACGAAGGTTCTGGATTGGCGCGGACTGTCCAAGCTGAAAAGCACCTATACCGATGCGCTGCCGGAGCAGATCAGCCCCAAGACGGGGCGTGTTCACACGTCGTTCTCGCTGGTCGGCGCGGCGACGGGGCGTCTGTCATCGAACGATCCGAATTTACAGAATATCCCCATCCGCACCGAAGAAGGCCGCGCCATCCGCCGCGCCTTTATCGCCGCCGAAGGGTGTGAGCTTCTTTCCGTCGATTACTCGCAGATCGAATTACGGTTGGCGGCTGAAGCGGCGGGCATCGAAGCGCTGATCGAGGCGTTCCATGAGGGACAGGACATTCACGCGCTTACGGCCAGCCAAGTGTTCAACGTGCCGATGGCCGAGATGACGTCTGAAATCCGTCGCCGCGCGAAGGCCATCAATTTCGGCATTATCTATGGCATCAGCGGCTTTGGTCTGGCCAAACAGCTGGGGATTTCGAACAGCGAGGCGGCGAGTTTTATCCGTGCCTATCTGGATCGCTTCCATGAGTTGCGCGATTGGATGGAAAGCACGAAGGAGTTTGCCCGCGCGCATGGCTATGTGGAAACGATGTTCGGGCGGCGTGTCCATGTTCAAAGCATCAACGATAAAAACGGCGCGCGGCGCAGCGGGGCGGAGCGTCAGGCCATCAACGCGCCGCTGCAGGGAACTGCCGCCGATATCATGAAACGCGCGATGATCCGCATGCCCGATGCGCTTGAAGGCGCAGGGTTGAACGCGAAGCTTTTGCTGCAGGTACACGATGAATTGGTGTTCGAAGTGCCGGTGGCCGAAATTGACGCCAGCGCCGAGCTGATCAAGCGCGTGATGCAGGATGCGCCGTTGCCGACGCTCACCTTGCGCGTGCCATTAAAAGCCGAAGCGGGTCACGCCAAGAACTGGGCCGAGGCGCATTAGGGATTGGTTACGCTGGCCTTGCTTTTTCGGGAATATAGACAGGGCGGCTAATGGTTGGGCGTGGCAGCGGGGCGAGTTCTGGCACGGGCGGAAGCCCCATTTCCATTGCCCACCATTTAAGGCCTGCGATGGCTTGCAGGCGTTGAACCCAATTGCACCGCGCTTCTTCGTGCGTAAATTCCTCGACGAGGCTCAACGCCATCTGCCCCGTAATCGCCGAAAGGCCGACGCGAACATCGTCTTTCGGAAAATCGATGCCTGTTGTTGTGCTGAAAAGGGACAAGGTCTCTTGAGGATTTGGGCCGCCTTCGCTGTAGATATTTTTGATCAGGCGTACGATGTCGATCACGACAGGGCCCCAGTATAGATGACCCCAATCAAGAACGTACGCCCGCAATCCCGCCTTCTCGTTCTTTTGGAAAAGAAGGTTGTCTTGGCGCAGATCGAGGTGAAGAAGGTTGCTAAAGCTCTTGATGTCTCCTGTGCGCTGTTCGTGCGCCATCAAGGAGGGCAGCGCGAGCGTGAACCACGCGGCGGCATCCTCCGGATTAGTAAAGGCGGCGAATAGTTTTTCTTTGTAAAACCGTTTTGCGGGATCCGTGTCGGGAAGGTTCAAATTTTCCCAGACGCTGACACCGCGATAAAGATCGCCGATGCCGCCTTCCTTACTTGCCTTCGCCTCTTCAACCCATGATGGCGCATCGGATCGCGAGGAAAAGCAGCTGTAAACACCGCAAAACGCTTGAAACAAAGCCGTGAGTTTTTCACTTGTCCATGGCATCGGGTGGATGGCGTTTTGAATTTTCTCATGCACAAGAAAATGCCAGCCCTGCGTCTTGATGTCGGTAATAAAACGCGGACGAAAGGGAGCGAGGGCGCGGAGTTCCTTGTTGCCCAACACTTCCAAGGCAAACAAATGCTGGCTGCGAGCTGTTGCGTCCGGCCTCTCGCCTTTTATAAAAAGTTCGCGCCCGTCGGCGAGTGTGAGAAAGAATGAAGGCTTGGGGCTATAACCGTCACCGGTTGGTTCAGCTGAAAGAATTTCGGATTTAAGGGCAGCGGAAATGTCTTGGCGCACCACAACGTGCAGCTCATCCCACTGAGGCTTTTTTTCCTGTGCAAGCCATTCGGGAGGGCTGTAAATGAATGCCATTCTATCCCCCCTTGATTGTCTTCTCCCACAACGCCTGTACAGGGTCAGGGTCAACGTCGGGGGCGATAAAGCACTGGCCGATCCCGCGCGTGAGGATCAAGGTCAGCTTCCCGTCCTTCGCCTTTTTGTCCTGCGCCATGAGAGCCATCAGTTCGTCAATGTCATAGGGTTTGCCCGATGGCAAAGCTGGCGGCGTGGTTGGCAAGCCGCACGCCTTGAAATGATCGTAAACCGCTTGCGTGTCTTTGGCGGGGCACAGACCCATCGCGGTGGAGAGAGAGAACGCCATGGCGGTACCGATGGCGACAGACTCGCCATGCAACAGCGCATCGCTAAAGCCGGTGACGCTTTCCAGCGCGTGGCCAAAAGTGTGGCCGAGGTTGAGAAGGGCGCGAGGGCCCGCCTCGCGTTCATCCGCCGCGACGATGGCCGCTTTATCCAAACAGCTTTTGGTGACTGCCGTTTTAAGGGCGGCCTTGTCGCCTTTCAGCAGCGCGGCGGCGTTCGTCTCGCACCACGCAAAGAAATCCGCATTGTGGATCAACCCGTATTTCACGACCTCGCCATAGCCAGAGAGCAAATCACGCGGCCGCAGCGTGTCAAGGGCATCCACATCGGCCAGCACGAGGCGCGGTTGGTAAAACGTGCCGATGGTGTTCTTGCCGTGGGCGCTGTTGATGCCTGTCTTGCCGCCTACAGAACTATCGACCTGCGCGAGCAGCGTCGTCGGAATCTGGATAAAGTCGACACCGCGCAAGGTGATGGAGGCCGCAAAGCCCGTCAGATCGCCAATCACGCCGCCGCCGAGTGCAATCAAGGTCGTGTGACGATCCACTTTGCGCCCGAAGAGTTGTGCGAGCAAACCCTCTAACGACGCGAAGCTTTTGGTGCCTTCTCCGGCGGGCAGGATAATGGAGGGCTCGATGCGATGACCGGCGGTGGTCAGCGCGGTTTCAAGGCGGGAGAGATAGAGCGGCGCGACGTTGGTTTCCGTTACGATGATGAAACGGCGGAGCCCCACTTCGCGGCGGATCATTTCGCCCGCATGGGCAATTAGCGCCTCGCCAACATGGATGTTATAGGCGCGCGGCGTGGCGGGCAGGGCTATCGGAACGGTTTGATGGGTCATGAGCGGGTCAGGTAATTTTCAAGGGCGGCAAGGATGTTTTCGATGGTGCTATCGATCGGGCGATCATCGGTCTGGACGGTCACATCGGCCAGCGCATAGACCGGCTCGCGCGACGCCATCAGGTTTTGCAAGATCGTTTTCGGGTCGCCCTTTTTCAAGAGCGGGCGGTCGTCGGTGCGCGAAGTGCGCTCCAGCAGAATATCAAGATCGGCTTTCAACCATATGGAAATGCCGTCTTTTTTTATAAGTGTCCGCGTCGTTTCATTCATGAAGGCGCCGCCGCCCGTAGACAGAACGCGCCGCTCTTCCTGAAGTAGGCGGGCGATCACTTTGCGCTCGCCTTCGCGAAAAGCGGGCTCGCCTAGCGTCTCAAAGATCTGTGAGACGCTCATCCCCGCCGCCGCTTCAATCTCGGTGTCCGAGTCGGTGAAGGGCAGGCCAAGGGTCGCGGCTAGCCTGCGGCCAATCGTGCTTTTACCCGCGCCGGGCATGCCGATCAGGA
>DNGD01000109.1 GCA_003486725.1 Rhodospirillaceae bacterium | reverse complement strand
CTAATGGGCGCGATTAGACTCGACAGCCGCATAATCGTCCGTTTCTTTGTTAAGGTTCAGGCTTTCAATCACATCGGATCCCAGCGGGCGAAGCAATTGCCTTTCTGTTGCCGCCATCACATCCGCCTCAATAGGCGGAAGATTCAGCAAAGGTCCAATCTGGCTGACCACTTTGCCGACAACGGGCGCTGCCGTCCAACCGCCCGTGGCGAAGCCATAGGTTTTGGCGTTGCCCTTGGGATCATCCAAAAGCGCAAAGACAACATAGCGCGGCGCGTGCGCGGGGAAAACCCCCACGAACGACGACATGCGCGCGTTCTCGCTATACCGTTTTCCGGTGATTTTGTCAGCCGTTCCGGTTTTGCCTCCCACCATATAGCCGTTGACTTCGGCTTGTTTGGCGGTGCCGTGCTTGACGACAAGGCGCATCAGCGCGCGCATCTGGGCTGAGGTTTTCTCGGAAACCACGCGAACAGCGCCATTTTCCTGCATGTTTTTGTCATTCGCGCCCTTAATCAGGGTGGGTTTGACCAGAAGACCCCCATTGACGATTGATGCCGCCGCCGCGCAAAGCTGCACGGCGTTGACGGCGATTCCATGGCCAAAAGCCACGGTCATCGTGGTGGTTTCACCCCAACTATGGATCGAGGGGACGATAGGCGCGCCGACTTCGGGCATCTCGATGGGGGCTTTCTCGGTGAGTCCTAACCGCGAGAGAAACAGGCGTTGTTTTTCTACCCCCACCTTGCTCGCCATTCGCGCCGAACCGATGTTGGAAGATTCCATAAAAATCTCGGCGACGTTCAGCCAGTATTTGACCGGATGAAAATCGCGAATGGTCTTGCCGCCGATNNGTGTTGAACGTTTTGAACGTCGATCCCATTTCATAAACGCCGAGTGTGGCGCGGTTGAATTTGGAGTCGTCGCTTGCGCCGCCCGCGTTTTGCGGATTGAAATCGGGCAGGGAGACGAGCGCCAGCACCTCGCCGTTGTTGGCATCCATGATCACGCCCGCCGCGCCGGTGGCGTGAAACGTTTCGACGGCGGCGGATAATTCGCGGTGCAAGACAGTCTGCAGGCGCAAATCAAGGCTTGTAGCCAGAGGCAAAGACTCGGTTTGCAGCTGCTTGTTATGGCCTTTTTCAAGACCGGCGATGCCGTTATTGTCGATATCGGTATACCCCAGCACGTGCGACGTCATCGCGCCTGAAGGATAAAGACGGCTTTCATCGGGCGTGAACTCCAGACCCGCGATTCCCATTTTGTTGATCTCGTAATATTGGCGCGGCGTCACATGGCGCTGGATCGTCAAAAAGCGCTTGGCGTTGTGCAGATCATGGGTGAGTTTTGCGGTGTCCAGATGCGGCAGAACGGTTTTCAATTTGGCCGCCGCCTCGCCGGCGTCCAGAATTTTTCGTGCATCGGCCATCAGCATGATGGTGGGTAATGAGGTGGCCAACACCGTGCCGTTGCGGTCGGTAATATCAGAGCGCGCCGTGACTTGTGCGGCAGGAGAGGCGGCTTGAAGCGGGGCAGCTTCCTCGGTTTCATGCCCCAGCGTCAGCATGGCAAGGCGACCAGACACCAGCACGAAGAACAACGCGAACGCCGCCGCAACAAGGCCAAGGCGCACATGGGCGAGCGAAAGGGCGTATTCGGCGGGCGAGGAAAATTTTCCTAAGGGTTTGGTGGGGGCCCCTGTCCCTAGCGCTCCAAACACGCCGGGAAGAGCGGGTTGATCAGCACTGGAGCGGCGGCGGCCATGAGCGCGCCACGATCTCATGGAGCATCGCCAGAATTAGCAAGTGTATAGGCGTTTTGGCCATTACCCATCGGCAAGGGCTGATCCTGCGTCAGCCCTTCGGCGCTGGCCGTCTTGCCGATAATCATGCGGGTGTTTAAACGATCTTTTTCCTGACCCGTCGCTTTGGGGCTGCGGGCGGCGGGGCGCAGATGCAAATTGGCAATCGGCGCGGCGGCAACGGTTGTCGTTCCCATTGCTTCATCGCGGGTCGGCAGGATATAGGCCAGCTTGGTCATCTTCGAGATTTGGGACGGCGAGGTGGGCTGCAGCGCCAGATGCTTTTTCGCGGCGGCTTCCAGACGCGTGGGGTTGGCCAGAAAAACCCACTCGGCTTTCAGGACGTGCAGCGTGCGCTGTTCCGAGGTGATCTGCGTGTTGAGCGACCTGAGCTGACGACCAAGATTTTCGACGCGGTAGCTGGTGTGATACAGCCCCAAGCTGACGAACAATATCAGCGAAAACCAGAAGAAGATGGTCGTGGCGCGGGTCATGCGGCATTCTCCGTGAGGATCGGCGTTTCATTTCGTTCGGCAACGCGCAGCCGCGCAGAGCGGCTACGGGGATTTTGTGCAATCTCGCCGTCGCTCGGCATTTGCGGCTTGCGAGCGAGGAGGGTAAAGGTCGCGGCGGTCTTGATTTCGCTGACCGGTTCATGGCGCGATCCGCGCGGCGCGGCAGAGCTGCGTGTGCGTAGGAATTCCTTGACGCAGCGATCTTCCAGCGAATGAAATGACACGACGGCCAGACGGCCTTGCGGCTTTAAAAGACTTTCGGCGGCGGCAAGGCCGCGCTCCAGCTCGCCCATCTCGTCATTGATGGCGATGCGCAGGGCTTGGAACGTGCGCGTCGCGGGATCAACGCCGTCGGGCGAACGCGGCACGACTTGGCGGATCAACGCGGCCAGCGCGGCCGTACGCGTGATCGGTTGCTCTTTGCGCGCTTCCACGATGCGCTTGGCGACGCGGCGCGAGAAACGCTCATCGCCATATTTATAAATGATGTTGGCCAGCTCGGTTTCGGCGGTGGTGTTGACCAGATCGGCGGCGGTGCGGCCTTCGCGGCTCATGCGCATATCAAGCGGGCCGTCTTCCTGAAACGAAAAGCCGCGCGCGGCTTCGTCCAGCTGCGGCGAGGAAACGCCCAGATCAAGCGTCACGCCGTCAACGACAGCGATGTTCTCATGCGCCATCAATTCTTTCATCGCGCCGAACGTACCGTGCAAAAGCTTCAGGCGCGGGGCATAGGCGCGGATCATGTCTTGTCCTGCCGCGATCGCGTCGGGGTCGCGGTCGATGCCGAAGACTGTTGTTTGGGCGCTTTCCAAAATCGCGCGGCTGTATCCGCCGCGTCCAAACGTGCCGTCGATATAAATCCCGCCATCGCGCGGCGCGAGCGCCTCGACGACTTCGCGCAGCATCACGGGGATATGGGTTTGCGGGGTGATGGGCATCAGCTCCCCCCTTCCATTTTGCTGGC
>DNGD01000215.1 GCA_003486725.1 Rhodospirillaceae bacterium | reverse complement strand
GATCTACAAGCCTCTCCAGCTCATCGCGAAGCGGCTCCTCGTCGTCCAGCAGCCTTTCTGGCTCATCGCGTGGAAGCTCCGCAAGTGCTCAAGCTAGCTCCGGAAGCGATTCATCCAGCAGCGTTTCCTTACGAACAGGGGCTTCAATTTCCGGAAGATCGGGTCGTGACTCATCCGATGATAATTCATCAAGGATGGGCTCTGGTCGCCGTTCATCCGGGCGCGACCTTTCGGATGATAGCTCATCGGGCGTCAGAGACTCTGGTCGCCGTTCGTCGAGCGGTCGTTTCTCGATGGAAAACAGGAGAGGCTCCGGCATTTTGACGACACCTAAAATCGGCTCCTCTTCGATCCGCTCAATAAATGACGATTCAGGGCGTAGAACTGGAAACGAGGCTCGTGGTCGCGCCGCCGAGGGTGAAGGTGCCCGCGGTCGTGAGGCCGAGGCCCGTGGTCGCGCCGCTGAATTCAATCCCTTTCGGGTTGCCTTCGAATAACGTTCGTAAAAACAAAACACGAGCTACGAACGGCTGAAAGAAAGGGGACGCGAGAAACCGCGTCCCCTTTTAGACCGGAGGATTTTCGATTTAACACATCCATCAAGCTTTCTTCTCCTTCGGGTTCCCGTCTCTCTAACTTTGGAGGGTGTTATGCGCGTACTATCTTTACTACCGTACATGGCTGTTATTTTTTTGCTCGGCGCACCAACAGCAACGTTGGCACTGGATACAACCCCAAGGACACCAAAGGTTCAGGACCCCCTTGCCGCGGCGCGGGCGGCTATTGACAAGAAGGACTGGACTGAAGCGATAACGCTTTTAAAAGATCAAACAGCCAAAGATCCTCGTAATGCCGATGCGTTTAATCTTCTGGGTTTCAGCCAACGCAACGCTGGCGATATGTCATCGGCCTTAACAAGCTATGACAAAGCACTGGCGCTTGATCCCAACCACAAGGGCGCTTTGGAATATTTGGGAGAAACGCATCTCAAGCTCAACGATCTCCCCAAGGCCGAGGCACTTCAAGCGAGATTGAAAGCACTGTGCCCGCAGGGGTGCGAAGAACTGAGCGACCTTGATGAAGCCATTGCCGATTACAAAAAAACGCAAGACAAATAGTACGAAGATAACGACGAGCGGGATCAGGAAGGAGCGGAACAGGCGGGCACAAGCCAAGGCACGTAGCGCCAAGCTAATCCCGCAGAAGACGCTAAAGAAGACGCTTTCCCACCGCTCAATCTTCGTCGCCTATAACTGCACGGTCGCTTTTTCTTTCTGCACAGTAATGGGTCAGCGCTCTATTTGTGTTCTTCCTTGTTGTTTATAGAGAACCCGATATTAGATGGCGATAAATTGACGATTTAGGCCATTTATGTTAGATTGGCGACGCATGTTCATAATAATAAAAATAATGGCAAGCCATGCTCTATTCTGTCGTGAGAAAGGGAGCCCATTCGCTGTTTCGAAAACAGCCGAAGGTGATCCGTGCCTTTAAACTATTAAGAACCGAATTCAGGGATGGCTTCTGGCTTAGGAACCAACGCCGTTTCATGTTGAGATAGAAAATACTCAACCAAGGCGACATCAGCATTCTTTGCAACAATTGCATTGGCGGCGTGATGGCCAGAGATCTCGGGCTTAAACAAAACTCGCCAACAATGAACACGCTTATCGTTGCACCAGACTACATAAAATTTTAGAAGATCTACCCTATTATCTTTCGTTGCAGCTGCAACCATCCGTTACTTCACGTTACAGCCCCTTTGATATCCCTGTTGGACTGTTGGGAGATATTGAAATCCAGTTCCCTCACTGCCAAAATTTTGAATCAGCCAAAAAGAAATGGGATGAAAGAGTCCAACGTTTGCGCGGCAATCGTCTTTTTATAATAGGCTCTGACCAAGATCTTTGCACACCAGAGATCATCCACAGGTTTAACGCGCTTCCTTATCCCAACAAAATTTTGTTTTCAGCAACATCCTATCCGCACCTTAAAAGCGTGGTCTGGCTTGAAGAATATCGCCACCTTGATGAAATTCCGAATATCATTGATTGTCGTGAGTGGCTTAAGCATATCGATATCGTAGATTGGTTTAATAAAGGAGCGCCTCAGCGAGGAGATGAGCTGTTCAACGTCGGTCACAGCGCCGCAATGACGGACGGCAATAAAGAGGCCGGAAAAACAGCGGTGCTTGATGTGATTGTTCCACCGCACCCTGCTGATCAAAATTCATTGTGCGATGCTGCCACTGACACCACAAATAGAATGATACAGATCCCAATGTCTACAAATCTACTTGTTTCACCCACAACGCCGATCTCTCCTATGGCGAACGGCCAAAAGCCCTTCCCTCTCACACCGCCTTAATCTGAAATGCGAGAAAACGGCAATAAACGCGGGCAATGATCCCCGCTAGTTCTTGTTTCACACACGGCGGTATGCATTTGTCGCTGGAAACAACTTTTAGCGCGTTCCTCACCCTTGCTTTATTAAGTTTATCTTAGGGGGCAAACATTAGTGTTTTGGTGAAGCTTTATATTCAGTAAAGCCTCCGGCGACAGTGGGTCAATTTCGAGCTCTCTTCTTTTTGTTAGCTCTTCAATAAATAAAGGGACGGAATCCCGTTGTGACTGACAGCCAAACCAAAGTCCCCGACAAGAAAAAAAACCTGCCGCTGAGCGCAGTGATTGCGACGGTTTTGTTTGTCGGCGTTGTGGTTTCCCTTTGGGTGGTGTCGTGGGCTGAGCGCGATTTGCGCCGCGAACTTCTTGAACAAACCAAATCTGTGGCGCAGATGCTCAATGTCGAGAGGATCAAGGCTCTTTCCGGCTCGCTTGCGGATTTGCAAAGTCCGGATTACAGGGTGCTAAAGGATCAGCTGGCCAGCATCCATGCAACGTATCCGCGCGTCCGGTTTCTTTATTTCATGGGGCGCAAGCCGGATGGCTCTGTGTATTTCATGGTGGACAGCAAACCGGATGGTGCCGAGGACAACTCGCCTCCAGGGCAAATCTATGAAGAAGTTTCGAAAGAATATCTCGACGCATTCGACACTGGCGTCCCTTCCGTCGCGGGCCCCATATCGGATCGTTGGGGCTCGTGGGTCTCTGGCTTGGCCCCTGTTTATGACTCGGTGCCGTCTCAATCCGGTCTTGTTACGCTTGGCGATGCGCGGGAAATGACGCCGAAGGCAAACAGCGCCTTGCTTGCCGTCGTGGGAATGGACATAGACACACGAGTCTGGCGGTGGGATGTGGCTCTTCGGGCGGCCTTGCCCATCGGACTTCTTTTTGTCCTGCTGATTGCAGTGGTGTACGCCTTTGTTATTTCACGCAGCGTGGACGACGCGCCCAAGCCCGTTCTGCGCCGGTTACTCCCTCCCCTTGCGGCGATTGTTATCTTTCTGACGCTTGGCGCCGGTGTCCTTCTTTGGCAACAATACCAGTCCCATTTGGTGCAGAAGGTCAAACGCATTTCAGCCGAAGTTTCCGGCGATTTACATATGATGCTGGATCAGCAAGCCGTCGGGCTCTCAATGGCCGTGCAGCCAATCATCGCCGATACCGACACAAGACGGGCTCTGCGCGATGGGGATTACACTCGCCTTTCTGCCTTATGGCAGCCCATGTTTGATTCCATGCGTCGCGAAAACAAGCTGACGCATCTTTATTTTCTGGATAAAAACCGTGTCGCGATACTGCGTCTTCATCGACCGGACGTGCGCGGCGACAAAATTTCGCGCTTCTCGGCTCTTGAGGCCGAGCGGACAGGAAAAACGACATCGGGCATTGAGCTTGGCACGCTGGGCACCTTTACGCTGAGGGTTGTGCAACCCGTCTTTGAAGCCGGTACGCTGATCGGCTATGTCGAGTTGGGCAAGGAAATCGAAGACGCGCTGAAGAAACAGCACACCCAGCACACATTGCACACGCTGTCCGGCATGCAAATGGCCGTGGTCATCCATAAAAATAAAATAAATCGGCAAACATGGGAAAACGGGATGCGGTTTCTTGGCAGAGAAGCCGACTGGGATCAGCTGGAAAATCATGTCGTGATTTATGCTTCTCAAGGCCATTTGCCCAAGGCCTTCACGCCGATATTGGATAGAGAACGGTCAGAAAACTACGACCACAACGAGATAGAGCAAGAAGTTGTCTCCAAGGGGAAATCATGGCGTGTGTATGTGACCCCCTTGCAAGATGTTTCAAGGCAGGAAGTCGGCGACCTCTTGGTGATGAACGACATAACGGCTGAAAAAGCGTCTTTTGCGAGGCTTGTCACGATGGGCGCAATTGCCTGTGGCGTCTTTTTGGTCTTGATCTTGGGCTTTATCTACGTCCTTTTGCGACGCACGGATACGGCCATCAACGCCCAGCAAATATCGCTGAAAAACATGGCCGTCCGCGCCGAGACGGCGAACATCGCCAAAAGCGAGTTTCTGGCCAACATGAGTCACGAGATCCGCACCCCCATGAACGGCGTCATCGCCATAACGGGACTCCTTTTGGATACAAAGCTGACAGACGAGCAAAAATACTATGCACAACTTGTGCACAAAAGCGGTGAATCTTTGCTGGGCGTCATCAACGATGTCCTCGACTTCTCAAAGATCGAGGCGGGTAAAATTGAATTGGATGTTGGCATCGTTGACCTTCCCGAATTGATGACCGATCTGGTCGCAACGATGGCTCTTGGCGCAGAGGAGAAAGACCTCAAGCTTCTTTACACCATCGATCCTTCCGTGCCGTTTCTGCTACGCGGGGATGCTGGCCGGCTACGCCAAATACTCACAAACCTCGTTGGAAACGCGATAAAATTCACCTCTGCCGGTGAGATTGTTATTCACGTGGAGCTGAGCCAAGATAACCAAAGGGACGCGCTTGTACGATTTTCGGTAAAAGACACGGGCATCGGCATTGCTGCCGACAAAATTGACATGCTGTTCGATAAATTCAGTCAGATCGACGCCTCAACCACGCGGCAATATGGCGGCACAGGGCTGGGGCTGGCTATATCAAAACAACTTGCCGCTCTGATGGGCGGCGAGATCGGTGTGGTCAGCGAGGAAGGGCGCGGCTCCGAGTTCTGGTTTACCGCCCGTCTTGTGAAACAAACCGGACAAACGCAAGAAGATCCCCTCCTCGCACCGACCGTCGATCACAAGAGGGCGGACGTCTATGCCGGTCGCGAAGTCCACCTCCTTCTGGTAGAGGACAACGTCACAAATCAGGTGGCCGCGCTGGGCATCCTGAAAAAATTCGGACTGAAGGCCGACACGGTGTTTAACGGAGCCGAAGCGCTTAAGGCACTTGAAGCCAACCCCTATGATTTGGTATTGATGGACATACAGATGCCCGTCATGGACGGGCTTGAAGCGACGCGCCGGATACGTGATCCCGAGTCAATATCCGCCTATCGTCAAATCCCCATCATCGCGATCACCGCCCATGCCATGCAAGGCGATCGCGAAAAGTATCTGGCAGCGGGAATGAATGACTATGTATCGAAACCCGTGTCACCGCAGGCGTTGTTTACTGTTTTGGAAAAATGGCTGCCAAAGAAGCTGGTGGCCCCACCAGTCGCAGAACCAACGTCTGTTATCCCCTTCCCTGATACAGCCGTCAAGAAAACAACGGTGCCCGTCTTTGATAAAGCGGGAATGATGGTGCGCTTTTTCGGCGAAGAAGATTTGGCCCATCAATTGATCGCGAGCTTTTTGGCGGACATGCCGCGGCAGATTGAGAGCCTTCTTGCCTATCTTGAGGCAGGAGATGCCGAAAATGCGGGTCGTCTGGCCCATACAATCAAGGGCGCATCGGCAAATGTTGGCGGCGAACGCCTGCGGGCTGTCGCTTATACTATGGAAAAGACGGCGGATGCCGGCGATCTGGACTCCATAAAGGCCCGCATGGGCGAGCTACAAGCCGAGTTTGCATGCCTGAAAGAAGCCATGACCGAAGCGCTTTAAGCGCGGCGACAAGGAAGCCCACCCATCACGTCTTCCGCCAGACGTAAATCGCCGGAATGACCAGAAGCGTCAGGATCGTGGCGCTGGCCAGACCGAACACCAGCGATAGCGCGAGCCCCTGAAAGATCGGGTCGGCGAGGATAAAAACCGCCCCAATCATCGCCGCCGCCGCCGTCAGGACGATGGGCTTGATACGGATTTTTCCGGCCTCGATCAACGCTTCCTGCAACGGCATGCCTTGCGCCTGCAGCTGCCGGATGAAATCGACCAGCAAAATAGAATTGCGAACAATAATGCCCGCCAGTGCGATAAAGCCGATCATCGAGGTAGCTGTAAACGGTGCGCCGAACAAGGCATGACCCAACACAATGCCGATAAGCGTCAGCGGAACGGGCACCATCACGACAAGCGGGATCAGGAAAGAGCGGAACAACCCGACCACAAGCAGATAGATCCCCAGAATAGCCACGATAAAGGCCGCGCCCATATCGCGGAAGGTGACATAGGTGACCTCCCACTCGCCGTCCCACAGCAAGGTGGGTTTGCTCTCGTCCAACGGCTGGCCATGATAGCGAACAGCCGGCCTGGCCGCCTTGTCGGGGATCATTTCTTCAAGCGCATCTTCCACGGCCAGCATGCCATAAAGCGGCGCTTCGTAGCGTCCTGTCAATTCGCCGGAAACCGTCTCTGCATAATGACCATCGCGCCGGTAGATCGGGTAGGAGGATTTCTCCTTTGTCACCGTCACGACGTCGCCAAGTTCGACATTCTGGCCTTCGCGCTTCGTGCCGCCGGCGGGCACGGGCGTGGAGAGAATCCGCTCGCCGAACCACTGGTCTTTTTTCGGCATTTGAACCACGATCTCGATCGGTTTGGCGCCCTCGCCGCGCTGCGAATAGCCGATTTTGACGCCCCCCGTGATGACGGCAAGCGTGTCATAGACCGCCTGTTCCTCAACGCCATAGAACTCCAGATTCTCGTGATTGATTGAGAAACGGAGGCGCTCGCTGGTTTTATCAAAGCTGTCATCAATGTCGGTAATGAAATCCGTGCGGGTGAAGGCCTCGCGCACCTTGCGCGCCGTCTCGCGCCGCGTTTGCGCATCGGGACCATAGATTTCCGCCATCAAGGTCGCCAGAACGGGCGGGCCCGGCGGAACCTCGACCACTTTTAAAACCGTGCCGGCAGGAAGCGGCAAATCTTTCAGGCGCTGCCGGATATCCAGCGCGATTTTGTGGCTGGCGCGGTCGCGATCAGCCTTGGGCGCGAGATTGATTTGCAGATCGCCTTGTTCGGGATTGCTGCGCAAGAACGAATGACGGACAAGCCCGTTAAAGTTGAACGGCGAGGCGGTACCCACATAGGATTGGAAAGAGACCAGTTCTGGCAAACCTTTCAACTTCTCGGCAATATCGGCCAAAGCGCGATCCGTGGCCTCCAGCGTCGCGCCTTTGGGAAGATCAAGAACAACTTGAATCTCGGATTTATTGTCGAAAGGCAGTAATTTGACAGGGACAATTTTAAGCGGGAAAAACAGCACGGCAATAACAGTCGCGCCCGCCACATACAGAATAAAACGTTTGGCCGTTTTCTTGCTGGCCAGCAAAGGCGTGGCAAAACGCACATAAAGACGGCTGAGGAAGCCCTCTTTATGCTCTTCGCCCTCTTCCGCAGATTGCGCAAAATGTTTTCCCGAAACTTTCAGCAAAAGCCACGGCGTAATAATTTCGGCTACAAAGAACGAGAATAGCATCGCCATCGACGCGTTCGCCGGAATGGGACTCATATACGGGCCCATCATGCCGCTGACGAACATCATGGGCAGCAGCGCGGCGATGATGGTGAGCGTGGCCACGATTGTCGGGTTGCCGACCTCGGAAACCGCGTCGATGGCCGTATCAATCCGGTCTGCATTTTTGTCCAGACGCCAGCGCCGCACGATATTTTCGACAATCACAATCGCATCATCGACCAGAATACCGATGGAAAAGATCAGCGCAAACAGACTGACGCGATTGATCGTGTAACCCATGAGCCATGCCGAAAAAAGCGTCAGCAGAATCGTCGTGGGCACCACAACGAACACGACAAGCCCTTCCCGCCAGCCGATTGCCCATGTAATCAGCAGCACAATGCTGACGGTCGCCAGAAACAGATGAAACAGAAGTTCATCCGCTTTTTCCGTTGCCGTTTCCCCGTAATTACGCGTGACATCAATGGTAATGTCTTTGGGCAATGTGTTTTCTTTTAACGCCTCAAGACGTTTCAAAATATCCTCAGCGACAGTAACGGCATTCGCTCCTTTTCTTTTCGCAAAGGCCAGCGTCACGGCAGGCACGCGGGTTAGGTTTCCCTCGGCATTGACGGTCATCGTCCATGCGCGGCTTTGCTGCGTCGCGCCCCCCTGCACCACCGTCGCCACATCCTTGACATAGACAGGGCGGCCATCGCGCGAGGTCAGCAGAAGAAGGCCAATATCGGGAATACCCAGAAGGTTTTGCCCCGCCACCACAGGGATGTGACGATCCTGCTGGTTCAGCGCCCCCACCTGAAAGGAGCGGTTGGCGTTAACGACTTTATCGACAAGCTGGTTGAGCGTAATCCCGAAAAACGTCAGTTTTTCCGGACTGGGCTCAATGCGGATCTGGTTCGGGCTTCCACCTGTGATAAAGTTCAGCCCGACGCTCTCAGTCTTGCCCAATTCATGCTGAATATCCAAGGCCAACTGATAAAGGCCGTTATCATCCCACCGGTCGGCGCTTTCGGGTTTCGCCGACAAGGTCAGTGTCAAAATGGGAACGTCATTGATGCCGCGACCGACGATCAGCGGCTCCGGAATCCCCTTGGGCAGATCGCGAATATTGGCGCGGATTTTTTCATGAACGCGCAACATCGCCGTATCTTCATCCGTGCCGACGAAAAAGCGCGCCGTCGTCACCACCTTATCGTCTTCGGTCTGGGAGTAAGTATGCTCGACGCCCTCGATCCCTTTGACGATGTTTTCCAAGGGTCGCGTGATGAGTTCCACGGCGTCCGGCGCTTTATAGCCGTTCGCGCTGACCATAATATCGACCATCGGGACGCTGATCTGCGGCTCTTCCTCGCGCGGCAAAACGCTTAAGGCCATCAGGCCGACGGCCAAGCTGGCCAGAAGCAGAAGCGGCGTCAAAGGCGACTGGATGAAAAGCTTCGTCAGTCGTCCGGAAAGGCCTACCCTCATGGCTTCACCACAACGTCGTTTTCACGAAGGCCGGAAAGGATTTCTGTTTTATCGCCCAAGCGCTGCCCCACCTGCACCGCGATTTCCTGACCAGAGCTTAACGTGACGCGGTCAATACCCGCCTTGCGCACGATATAGTCCGTCGGGATCAAAAAGCCTTCGCGTTGCCCTGCATTAATGTAAACGCGCGTGCGCTCGCCGACAAAATAATCGCCCAGCTCCGACGCTTCGATATCAACGATAATCCGGCCATTCTTGATTTCAGGATAGACCAGACGGACCTTGCCGTATCTGATATTTTGCGCCTCGGAAGGTTGCGCGCTTCGGCCATCAATCTCGACGCTGTCACCCGCTTTGATAAACCGCGCGTGACTTTCCGGCAGCTCAAGCCGCAGAATATAGTTTTCCTGCGAAAGCGTCGCGATCGTCTCGCCTGCCATCACCACGCTACCCATCGAAACGGGAACACTGAGAACGCGCCCGCTGCTGGGTGCCAAGACAGCGCCCTCGGTCGCTTGCTGGACGATTTCCTGTTTTTCCGATCGCGCCGCTTGCAGATTCTGTTCAGCGATTTGAAAATTGTTGCGCGCCTCATCCAGCTTGGCTTGCGTACCATAACCGGACTCTCGCAGGCTCTGCGCGCGGGAGAGATCAATTCTGGCCTTGTCAAAAGAGGATTGCGCCGATTGAATGCGTGCCTCGGAGCCCTGCCCTTTAATGGCAAGCTTGGGATCGCCGACTACGGCGATCTTGGCGCCGGCTTCAACGTGATCGCCTTCCTTGACAGAAAGAAGGCTCAAGGTGCCGTTAATCCGCGCCCGCGCCTGAACCTCGCGCACCGACTCGATCGTCGCGACAACAGCCTTGCGATCATTGATCATTTCTTTATGAACGGTGACCTCCTGCCCCGCAGCTAAAGCGGCGCTTGAGACCAAAAGAACGACGAAAAACGGATAGAAAAATCTCATGTCAGGCATCCTTTCAGGTCACATTATGTTCCTTGACAGAAACATTAGCAAGTGCTAATGTATCAATTATGAACATCGACGCAAAAAAATTTGGCGCTCAGGCGAAGTCAGTCGCGAACCTACTGAAATTGCTGTCAAACGCGCACAGGCTTATGATCCTGTGCCGCTTGCAGGAAGGGGAGCGCTCCGTTGGCGAGTTAGAGGACTTCGTTGGTCTTAATCAGTCAGCCTTATCGCAGCATTTGGCGCGGCTGCGCCATGATGGTATTGTGACAACGCGGCGCGATGCGCGTACAATCTATTACAAGATCGCCGACGACAACACCGTGCAAATTATCAAAGGGCTCTACACCATCTATTGCAAGCCTGCCTCAAAACTAACAAAGGAGAAAAAGTCATGACGATCGATCGCGCCGTAATGCTTTTCGCAGGTTTCGTTCTTCTAACAGGGGTGGCTCTAACCTATTTCGTTCATCCTCTCTGGATCCTTCTGCCTACCTTTGTCGGCGTGAACATGATTCAGGCATCTATCACGGGGTTCTGCCCTGCCGCCATTGTGTTCAGAAAACTTGGCATCAAACCCGGCGTCGCCTTTTTTCCCTGAGAAAGGTCAAACCATGCGCTCCTTCCTTTTCATAGGCCTTGCCATCGTTCTGCTTCCTTTATCGGTTGCACAGGCCGAGCCTTTGAGAATCGAAGAGGCGATGACCAAGGCCTATGCCCATAATCCGGCGCTGATGGCCGAGCGCGCAAAACTCCGCGCCACAGAAGAAAAAGTCTCGCAAGCGCGCAGCGGCTACCGCCCCAGTATCGACGCGACCGCTGGCGGCGGGATCTCACAGCAGAGAGTTACGGGGATCGGCAGCGACACGCTGTCACCGCACGATGTGGGCATCAACGTCACGCAGCCTGTCTTTCGCGGGTTTCGCACCACCTCTTCGGTCAAGGCTGCCGAAGCCGAGGCGAGCGCGGGGCGCGCCCTTCTTGAAAACGCCGAGCAGAATCTGTTGTTCAGCGCGGCGCAGACCTATCTGGATGTCGTGCGCAGCCAACGGGTTCTGGAGCTGACGCGTAAGAACGAAGAGGTTCTCAAGGCCAGTCTGGCGGCAACCAGTGGCCGCTTTAACGTCGGCGAAGTGACGAAGACAGATGTTTCGCAATCCGAGTCCCGTCTAAGCGCGGCCACGGCGGCGCGCATCAAGGCCGAGGGCGATTTAAGCAACGACCGCGCGACCTTTTTTCGTTTGATCGGCGAGAATCCTGTGTCGTTGAGGCACCCGAGGATTCCTGACAATATCTCGCCGCGCCTTGAGGAAACGGTTGCTCTTGCCGAAACCAAGAACCCTGCCGTGATCGCCGCCCGCTTTGCGCAAGAAGCGGCCAAGGCCGATATTGGCTCGGCCAAAGGGAGCCTTTTGCCAGAGGTGAACCTGGTTGGCTCGGTTTCGCGTGGATGGGAGCAAAGCGTCCTTGTCCCCGACCGTCAGGATGACGCGACGATCATGGCGCGCGTGACTGTCCCGCTCTATCGTAGCGGAACGGACTATTCAAAAACGCGCGCGGCGCGCGAAACAGCGACGCAACGGCGGCTGGAGCTGGAGGATGTCCGCAACAGAATGCGGGAACTGGCGGTTCAAGCATGGCAAAACCTGCAAACAACCCGCGCCGCGATGGCGGCGCACCAGAACATGATCGCCGCCGCAAAGCTGGCACTTTTGGGAACGCATGAGGAGCTGAAAGCGGGAACCCGCACGACCCTTGACGCCTTGAACGCAGAACAGGAGCTTCTGGAAGCCAACGTCAACCTTGTTCGGGCAGAGCGTGACGAAGCGCTTGCTTTGTTGCAGATCAGAGCCGTCACAGGTTCTTTAACGGCTCGATCGCTGGGTCTGAAGGTCGGAGACAAATAATTCACGCCCTTAGACAGAACGGCCCTCATACCATCCTTTTGACTGGTTCACGATCCGAACAACAAGCAGCATCACGGGGACTTCGATCAAGACGCCAACGACTGTGGCCAACGCCGCACCGGAATGAAACCCAAACAGGCTGATGGCTGCCGCCACGGCAAGTTCAAAGAAGTTGGATGCCCCGATAAGGGCGGAGGGGCACGCCACGTTGTGCTTTTCGCCCAGCGTGCGATTAAGCCAATAGGCCAGGGCCGAGTTAAAGAAAACTTGGATAAGGATTGGCACGGCCAGCAGCGCGATGATCAAAGGCTGGTTCAAAATGGCCTCGCCTTGAAACGCAAAGAGCAAAACAAGCGTTGCCAAAAGCGCGGTGATCGACCAAGGGCCAATCTTGCTCATCGTCACGTCAAAAGCCGCCTGACCTTTCGCCAACAGCGTTTTGCGCCAGATTTGGGCGATAAAGACGGGGATAACGATATAAAGCGCCACGGACGTAATCAGCGTTGCCCACGGCACGGTGATCGATGAAATCCCCAAAAGAAACGCCACGAGAGGCGCAAAGGCAAACACCATAATGGTGTCATTCAACGCAACCTGTGAAAGCGTAAAGAGCGGGTCGCCATTCGTCAGACGGCTCCACACAAACACCATGGCGGTGCAGGGCGNNTCCACACAAACACCATGGCGGTGCAAGGTGCGGCGGCCAACAGGATCAGCCCTGCAATATAGCTGTCAATTTGATCGGCGGGCAGCAAGGGCGCGAAAAGCGTCCGAATGAAGAGCCAACCAAGGAACGCCATTGAAAACGGCTTGACCAGCCAATTTACAAACAAGGTCACGCCGATACCGCGGACATGATGGCGCACCTCATGCAGGTCCGAGAAATCGACTTTCATCAGCATGGGGATGATCATC
>DNGD01000248.1 GCA_003486725.1 Rhodospirillaceae bacterium | reverse complement strand
TCACATCGGTGCGTACGATAAGGCCGCGCGCGGCTACCTTGTCTGTTTCTACATCCACATCATTCGTGCCGACATTGCCGATATGAGGAAATGTAAAGGTGATTATCTGCCCCGCATAGCTGGGGTCGGTGAGGATTTCCTGATAGCCGGTCATCGAGGTGTTAAAGCAAACCTCCCCCACCGACTTTCCTGCCGCGCCAAAGCCAGCGCCATAAAAAACCGTCCCATCTGATAGAACAAGGACGGCGGAGGGGAAAATATCTTTGGAATCACGCACAAGCGTGCTATTTCGTTGCTGCGAGGGCGACGTTATGGTCATTTATACCGCGTTGTTTATGAGTTTCAGGCCAAACGGCCAGACCCTAAGCCACCCCCGCCCCTTTTGCAAGGGCGGAATGAAAGATTTTTGAAAGGATAAGACCATGCTGCGCGAAGAACTGACAGAAGCCATGAAAGCCGCCATGCGTGCCAAGGATGAAAAGGCGCTGGGCACCATTCGTATGGTTTTGGCCAAGATGAAGGATTTGGACATTGCCGCGCGCCCCGCTGGTAACGCTGACGGCATTAACGATGATCAAATCAAGGCCATGATGCAGGGTATGATCAAGCAGCGCCGTGAATCCATTGCTCTTTACCAGCAGGGTAACCGTCAAGACCTCGTCGATCAGGAAAGCGCCGAAATCGCTGTTATTGAAAAGTTCCTGCCCCAGCAGATGGACGAAGCAGCGACCAAAGACGCTGTGGCCAAGGCCATTGCCGCCGTGGGTGCCACGTCGATCAAAGACATGGGCAAGGTTATGGGCGAGCTGAAGAAATCCTATACAGGTCAGATGGATTTTGCGATGGCAGGTGGTGTGGTCAAGGCCTTGCTGGGCGGATAAATCGCGAGATGCGCTGGATCCATTAACGGGGGTCTGTGTTGCTGCGCATCACTGGGTGGCTGGCTTCAGCCAAAATTCCCCTCTCTGGCGCTGCCAGTTCTTTGCCTGTCAGGCCACCGTGGGCTACATCGTGAATTTTGATGATATTCTGCTCACCAAACCGGAGCTGCGCGTCAGGATCTTTGTAAATAAGGACGGCAATCTGCTCCGCTTCAACCAGAGCTTTATTCGTCGTCCAGCCATCGGGATAACGCATGGTGACAACCTCTATACCATCCTTATTCTTCGTTGTTTTAATACGAAGATCAACAAGAGCAGGCGGACCCTCGCGGGGATCCGAATAATCGCGACCCGATGTTTTCTTTTTGATATCGCTGGCTAAATGCGCGGCAACCCCCACGACGAGTTGTTTGTCTTTGTCGTCAAGGCGTCTCATCACAACAAAAGGACCATGCGTTTGCTCGGGGTTCTCATTATAAAAACTGGCGTGGATCGACAACCCTCTGCCGATGAAGCGCCCGGCGAATCTGGTCGCGTACTCGTGCCGCGCAAACTCTGTGTCTTTAGCCAGAAGCTCGCGGCGTACCTGCGCCATTTCGTTGTAAAGATCTGCTTCCCAATTAACCCACAACCGAAGCGTTTCGTTTTGAGACACGATGACCTCCTTTTTTTGTTTATCTTGTTATAGATTACGAGAGCGCGAGCTACGGATGCGGCTGGCAACTTGGCTTTCCCAGTCAATCAACGTTTGAAAAATTTTGTTTTCCATTGTTCGCGTCCCCCCAATTTTTACGAAGAGGGTATCATACACTATTTGTCATCGTTTCGCAGCCGATTAGTCTCTGGTACGTATATGTGCATAGAGGCACGCACTTAGTGCATAACGTGGTGTTTATAAACCAAAGTCTGTGTTTGAGCTGGCTGATATTCTGTTTTTCATCAACATAACTTCTTTTTCTACGGCTCTTTTATTACGGTTTGGCAGAGAAAGCGATGCCAAGCCGGCTTCTTCGCCATCGGCAAAGGCCATGACCGTAAGGGCATAATGTTTGACGAGCAGCCGGTCTTTAACAGCTCGAACTTTCTCCAAAGTGCGAGGTGTAAAGGGTGCTGTAAAAAATAATTTGATGCGGGTGCTTCCGCGAGCAGGAGGAGTAAGAATATCAAACCCTGCTCTTTTGAAGCTATCGCGGACTTCTCCTAGGATGAAGCAAAACCTTTTTTGATCATCAGGATTTTCAATCGGGGGATTTGGGTCGCTCACAAAAAGATATACGTGATCCCTTTTTGCGGAAGTCGCGGGCCGGTGAATATCGTCGATAGAGATTTCTGTTTGAAGGGATATGTTGCTGCGTAACGGATCAGGAGGATTGATCATAAAGTTGATGTGATCGCTGACGGCGACCTGAAACGCAGCTTGAATTTTCAAAAAAAGGTTCAAACCAGGCTTCATCCGATGACCTCCATCAATTTATAAAATATCATCAATTTCTAAGGATTATTACTCTATAGACCATGCTTGGGATAATACTTTTTCAGTGCGTCAGGGTAAATACTTTCTAGGTCAATGACGGCCAATAAACTTGTTTAATCCCAGCCTTAAACGCGGTACAACGTCCATTCAATTTGCAACCTCAAGGACTTATGGTTAATGGCGACTTTTTCTCCAGCCTTTTTGGACGAGCTGCGCGAGCGTCTCACTCTGTCCGAAATTATTGGCAAGCGCCTCAAGCTTACCCGCGCAGGGCGGGAGTTTAAGGGCTGCTGCCCCTTCCATAATGAAAAGACGCCCAGCTTTTACGTGAACGACGACAAGAAGTTTTTCCACTGCTTCGGTTGCGGCGCGCATGGCGACGTGATCGGCTTTACGATGCGCCATGATGGGCAAAGCTTCCCCGAAGCCATTGAGAACCTCGCGTCGCAGGCGGGTATGTCCGTGCCCAAAGATACGCCGGTGGAGCGCGAACGCTATGACCGCGAAAAACAGCTTATCAATCTGCTGGAACGCGCGACGGTTTTCTTTGAAGATCAATTGCGCGAACCTGCGGGGCGCGAGGCGCGTTCCTATCTGCTGGGGCGCGGCCTGTCCGACGAAGCGCAGCGGCGCTTCCGCCTTGGCTACGCGCCAACGGATGCGCAAGCGTTGATCCGCAAACTTACCGCCGAAGGCTTCACCCTGCCCGATATGCTGGCCGTGGGTTTGATTAAAAAAGCTGAAGACCGTCCCGACCATTACAGTTTCTTCCGCAATCGCGTGATCTTTCCCGTGGCTGACAGGCGTGGGCAAACCGTGGCATTTGGTGGCCGCGTGATGGGCGAAGGCGAGCCGAAATATCTGAACTCCCCCGACCACGCGTTGTTTCACAAAGGCAAGCTGCTTTATGGCCTGTCGCGCGCGCGCGGCGCTTCAGCGCAAGGTCAGCCGCTCATTGTCGTCGAAGGTTATATGGACGTGATCGCGCTGGTGGAGGCTGGCTATATTGGCGCGCTGGCACCTCTAGGGACAGCGTTGACCGAAGATCAGCTGACTTTGTTGTGGAAACTGTTGCCGCCCGAAAGTGCGCGTGATCCGCAGCGCGATTATAGCCCCATTCTTTGCTTCGATGGCGACAATGCGGGGATCCGCGCGGCGGCTCGTGGCGTGGAACGTGCCCTCCCCCTTCTCACGCCGACGCAAACGGCGCGTGTGGCCTATCTTCCCGCCGGTGAAGATCCTGACAGCCTGTTAAAGGCCTCCGGTCGCGGCGCGATGCAGGCGATATTGGATCAAGCCAAACCGATGGTCGATGTGCTGTGGGACTTGGCGCTTGCAGGGCGCAGGCTGCAGACGCCGGAGGAACGTGCCACCGCGACCAAGGCCTTGCGCCAAAAGGTGTCCGCGATCCGCGACGAATCACTCAAGAAACTCTATCAGGACGAGGTCGATAAGCGCCTTGCGGCGCTGTTCCACTGGACGCCCCCCACCGCGCAAAAGCGCCCTCAGAACGACCGTAAAACCTACTCAAAAGACGGTAAAAACACCACGTTTTCACCGTCGATTTCGCCCCTTTCGCGGCGCCAGCCCAGCCCCGCGCAGGCGCTGAGAGAGCGCGTTTTGCTGGCTTTAATGCTGAATCACCCCTCGCTTTTTCAGGACTTCGGGGATGATTTGGCCAGCATCGGCTTTTCGACGCCTCATTTCGAGGCTCTACGGCAACAACTTGTGCACTATTTTACGGCGATTCCCCATGAAACACTTGACGCGGCGGCGCTTTACCGCCATTTGTCCTTAGGGGACGGTGCGAAAGGCGCGCCACGTGGCTTGACGGACGTCTTGTCTGAGGCCACCTATATGCACGCTGGCTTCGCAAGGCCGGATCGATCGATCGAACAAGCACGACAGGGTTGGAAATCCATCTGGAACAAATATTTGCAAGAGCAGCTTCAAATTGATCTTCAGGCTGCCGGTCGCCTGTGGCACGAGGATCCGTCGGATTTGAATCTTTCACGTCTGATGTCGTTGCGCCAGCAGATGGAAGGATTGGCGCAGGAGTCAGATGATCAAGTAGCAGGAGATGGCGATAAAGACCTCGCCCACACAGTTTAGAGTCATTACAAGGTAACGAGAGAGACACATGGCCGCCAAGAAACCATTGAAGACCGCGAGCAAGCCCGCCGCCAAAGCAAAGAAAATGAATAAGGTTGTGGCCAAGCCGGTAAAAAAACCGGTTAAAAAAGCAGCGCCCGCCCCGAAAGCCAAAACGGCCACGAAGCCGGCGGTGAAAGCTGCGCCGAAAGCTGTGCCTTCTAAAAAAGCGAAGCCCGCTGCTGTTAAAGCCGAGCCCGTAAAATCAGCTAAAAAAACAACGCCTGCAGTCGCGCCCAAAACGGCCTCCAAGCCCGTCGCTGCAGCCACAAAAGCAAAGATACAACCAGTTGAAAAAGATAAAGCAACAAACGCCAAGCCCCAGCCTGTGGCCAAGCCTTCACCTGCGCAAGACGTTATGATTTCCAAGCCATCGGCTGGTAAGTCGCAGCAAATGCCCATTCCCACGGAAGATTCTCCGCCAGAAGACGAACGCGGCGAAGCGCCCGTTATTGATACAGGCCCCGATGCCGTCAAAAAAATGATCAAGCGCGGTAAGGAACGCGGTTACGTCACGGTTGACGAAATCAACGCGGTTTTGCCTCAAGACAAGATCAATTCCGATATCATCGAAGACACGATGGCGATGCTGTCCGAAATGGGCATCAACGTTGTTGAAAACGAAGATGATGAGCCTGCGGCCAAGGGCGAAGGCGAGGAAGGCGAAGACGGCGCCAAGGGAAATATTTCTTCCGAGGCTGGCCGCACCGATGACCCCGTTCGTTTGTATTTGCGCGAAATGGGTACGGTCGAGCTTCTCAGCCGCGAAGGTGAAATCGCGATTGCCAAGCGGATAGAAGCTGGCCGCGAGATGATGATCGGCGGCATTTGTGAATCGCCGTTGACCATTCAGGCTATTCTGGGTTGGTACGACGCGCTGACCGAAAGCAAGATGTTGCTGCGCGACATCATCGATCTGGAAGCGACCTATGGCGGCGGCCCGAACAGCGAAGCCGATATGCTGGGCGAAGGCGAGAACGTCGAGGCCGACGTTGAAGAGGAGGAAGCTGAAAAGCCGGAAGGCGAAGGCGAAAGCGACTTTGATGCCGACGGCGATGAGGAAAACCTCTCCCTGTCGATGCTTGAAGAAAAGCTGAAGCCGCAGGTCATCGAAACCTTTGAAAAGATTTCTGCGACCTATGCCAAGTTGTTCCGTCTGCAAACACAGCGTCACACGGCACACCAAAAAGGCGAGGACTTCTCGCCTGCTTCCGTAAAGAAGCTGGATGCCGCGAAGGAAGAAATTGTCGATCTGGTGCGCACGGTTCGGTTGAACAACCACCGTCTTGAACAGTTGGTCCAGCAGCTTTACACGCTCAACCGACGTCTGCTGGGTATCGAAGGCCGCATCATGCGTCTGGCAACGGACAGTGGCGTGAAGCGCGACGATTTTCTGGCGCGCTACACCCATCATGAGCTGGATCGCGAGTGGCTGGATGCCGTTTTCAATCCTGTCAAAGCCTCTGCCGCCAAAAAAGCGGAAGCCAAGCCGGCTGCCAAGGGCAAAAAAGAAAAAGTAACGGCGAAGTCGGCTGAACCTGAAGCCAAGCCCGTCGCTGCGAATGTCAAGGCGTGGACAAAGTTTGTCGAGCGCCACGCGGGCGAGATGGATCGCCTGCGCGCTGAAATCGCGTCGATCTGCGATGAAGCTGGCCTGCCGCTGGAAGATTTCAAGCGCATCGTCATGACGGTGCAAAAAGGCGAGCGTGAATCCAATCGCGCGAAAAAGGAAATGGTCGAGGCGAACTTGCGTCTCGTGATTTCCATCGCCAAGAAATATACGAACCGTGGTTTGCAGTTCCTTGATCTGATTCAAGAGGGCAACATCGGTCTGATGAAGGCCGTTGACAAGTTTGAGTATCGCCGCGGCTATAAGTTTTCAACCTATGCCACCTGGTGGATCCGCCAGACCATCACACGCGCCATTGCCGACCAGGGCCGCACCATCCGCGTGCCGGTGCANNTGGTGGATCCGGCAGGCGATCACGCGGGCGATTGCCGATCAGGCGCGGACGATCCGTATTCCCGTCCATATGATCGAGACGATCAACAAACTGGTCCGCACCAGTCGTCAGATGCTTCATGAAATTGGCCGTGAGCCGACACCGGAAGAACTGGCTGAAAAACTGCACATGCCGCTTGAAAAAGTGCGCAAGGTTCTGAAGATTGCCAAGGAGCCGATCAGCCTTGAAACCCCCATCGGGGATGAGGAAGATTCGCATCTGGGCGATTTCATTGAGGATAAGAACGCCGTTCAACCTCTCGATTCGGCGATTTTGGGTAATCTGCGTGAAACGACAACCCGCGTTCTCGCCACCCTCACCGCTCGTGAGGAGCGCGTTTTGCGCATGCGTTTTGGTATCGGTATGAATACCGACCATACGCTGGAGGAAGTCGGGCAGCAGTTCAACGTGACCCGTGAACGTATTCGCCAGATTGAAGCCAAGGCGCTGCGTAAGCTGAAACATCCCTCGCGCTCACGCAAATTACGGAGCTTCCTGGACACGTAAACAGTGGCGGCGGGACTGGCCAGAATGTGCCGCGCCCGCCCCTTATGGTTAACAAGTTCTTAGCACTCTGTATGGCAAAAAGGGTTATCCCGCCTTTGTTTTTTGCCCATGATTCAAATAACACCCAAAACAGAACCCACTCCTAAACCACCGTCTATCGGGCCCTCTTTTGGCTTCTTGGCCGTTGTGGGCTTGGTGGGATTTGGGCTGACTTTGGCCCAGTATTTTTTGTTATTGGAGCGGGGAAAATATCTCGTCCGCTCACAAAGTCCCGATGCGATCATATTTGCCGTTCTTCCCTATTTGCTTTTGTTTATTGGATCAATCCTGACGCTGGGTCTTGTTCTTTATCTTTATACCACGGGCTCGCGCGGCGCGAAGATATCCTCGCTGGCTCTTTCGCTTCATAAGGCAAACGCTGAGCTAAACCGCAAGATCGTTGAAGAGAAAAAGATGGCGCGCGCGCTGCGCGAAAGCGAACAGAAATATCGTGCCATTTTTGAAAATGCCGGCATCGGGATTTGCCAGATTGCGCCCAGCGGCGAATGGATCAATGCAAACAAAACGATCGCCCAGATTTTGGGATTCAGAAACGCACAGGAATTGCTGATATCGCAGCCGGATCTTCATGGCGGTCTGTTTGTTGATCCCCATGTCCGCAAAGACTGGTTTGCACGGCTGGAGGAATCCTCGCAGCTGGGGCATGAGGTTGAATTGAAAACAGCCACTAATAACAAGGTCTGGGTCAATATGACGGGCCATGCGGTGCGCGATACGATGGGCGACATCATGCATTTTGAATGCACGATGTTCGACATTACCGAACGTCGTGGTGCCGAGCTTGAATTGATGCGCACGAAAGAACAAGCTGACTTTGCAAACCGCAGTAAATCCGAGTTTTTGGCGAATATGAGCCATGAGCTGCGCACGCCGCTTAACGCCATTATCGGCTTTTCCGAAATTATCCGTGACCAGCTTTTTGGCCCCGTGGGGCAGGATCAATACATAGAATATGCCGGCGATATCCATGACAGCGGTCAGCTCCTCCTCTCTTTGATTAACGACATTCTGGATATGTCAAAGATTGAGGCGGGCAAGCGCGATCTGGCTGAAACCGTCATGGGGGTCGAAGATATCGTGCGTTCCGTAACGCGCTTGGTGGCGGCGCGCGCCAAGGCGGGCAAGGTTCGATTGTCTATGTCCGTTCCGCCTACGCTGCCCTTTTTCCGCGCCGAAGAACGTGCCTTCAAACAGATTCTGACTAATCTTCTCACCAATGCGATCAAATTCACGCCAGAGGGTGGTTCGGTAACTCTTTCCGCTGATCTTGGGAAGAATGGCGAGATGATTATCGCTGTGCAGGATACGGGCATCGGCATGACGCCTGAAGAGATCCCTGTCGCTTTGGCGCCGTTCGGTCAGATAGAAAGTGCGCTCAGCCGCAAGAACCAAGGCACCGGCCTCGGCCTGCCCCTCACCCGCGCTTTGGTGGAATTGCATGGCGGCACCTTGGGCTTGGAAAGCGAAGTGGGCAAGGGCACGACAATCACCCTCACCTTCCCCAAAGAACGCGTCGTCAAGAAGGTATAACAAGCCGGTGGCTTGAGGTTTATTCTTCCTCAACCCAATTGGCGAAAGCCTCATCGTCGGGATCGGGCGCTGCGCCGCCTTCAGCCTCGGCCTGCATCGTCCCCAAAATGGGGCGCGCATCCAGAAGTCCAGCAGCCTTCAGATCATCCATACCGGGAAGCTCGTTCAAGGCCGTCAGATTAAAGTGGCTGAGGAACTCAGGTGTCGTTTTCCATGTCAGCGGACGTCCGGGAGTCTCGCGGCGCTTGCCGGGCCTTATCCAGCCAATCTCCAGCAAAATATCCAGCGTCCCGCGGCTCGTCTCGACGCCGCGAATGCTCTCGATCTCGGCGCG
>DNGD01000095.1 GCA_003486725.1 Rhodospirillaceae bacterium | reverse complement strand
GATTGAAGTGATCCCATACAATTAAAGCTGCCGACGATTTTGCGGGATTGAGAAATAATTCAAGCTCTGGAACGTTTGGGGCGATAGACCCCGCCAACTTAGACCTTAGGGCACGCGCGAAGTCCTGAATACGCGCGACTTCAGTCGGATGATGATCAAAGATCGTCAGTTTCTTGATTCTTGGAGTTTGGCTTTGAGGATTGAAAAGGATATCAAGCGTGTCATCTTTCGGTGCGGTATCAAGAAAAATGACTTCAGCGCCATCAGAAAGATGACGCAGAATTTTTTCCGTCCGGATATGGGGCAAACCATAACTGATCGGAACGAAATTAAACTTTACAGCAGGGTTGTTTTTGAGCGCGTCTTTCACGATCTTCGCCGACACAGAACCGTCGATGCAAGGATCGTCATAAAAGACGACAACGTTACGAGGAGTTTGCATGCACGCCCCCCTCCCTTTTGCAGCGGGGCAATCGAGGATCCTATCCCTTTTTTGGTGGCCTGCAATAAAAATTGAAATAATAAAATCAAGGCTTAAGCATCGCCCATGAATTTCCTTAGGGGTTTTTGCCACTTTTTTGACACAAAGCCGGAAGGGAAAAAATGATCGGAACGCCTCTTTTTAAAGGTGCGCGCCGTTTGTTTTCTGGAACTTGAGGAAACGGTTCACCAATCCTGAAGCATAACTTCCTGTCGGTGTGACAGGGCTCCAGTTTTCAATGGAGGGTATGTTCTTTTCCTTTTTCACCTGCTCGATAAACTCATCGACCTGCTCCTCACCCTCCATGCTGTAGATCGCAATCGGTGGCAGGGGCTTCGAAAACTGCTGGCTGGCTGTGGTCAACTCGGCAAGCATTCTCCTGGCAGCCTTCGTTGCGCTATGATCGCTTTCGTAATCAAGAACGACAAGGCCAAGCCCTCCCTCTTTATAGGCGGTCTCAACCGCAGCTTTAAACCCAAGAACATCACAGACCTTGACGCGGGAAAGACTGGCATAAGATTCCGGTTTTTCACTCGTAAGATCTTCTATAACGCATTTGGTGCAAAACCGTGCGGAGGGCTGGAAGGATAAAAAAACAATGGAAGCGTTTGAAGGGGTCATAAACAAAGTCCGTCAAAAGGGGAAGAATGATTGCCCAAACAGCATACAGGCCCAACGCCCTTTGGCAAGGAACATCAACAAACTATGGGTTTTAAGGCAAAGAGTTTGGTTAATAACCCCTTGAAAACCCCTCCCCCAGCCCCCATATTCCAATTACTGAGCCTATAAAGTTTTAAACCCCGTCATTCCCGCGAAAGCGGGAATCCAGCGCCGAGTGTCTACGAGGCGTAAGAGTCTTGTGCGCGGCAGACGCCGCGCAGCTGGATCCCCGCTTTCGCGGGGATGACGAAGAGAGCAAGGAATGACCTGCATGACCGAAGAAAGAATGGCCTTTAAGGCCGAAGTCAGCCGCCTTTTGGATATCGTCGTCCATTCGCTGTATAGCGAGAAGGAGATTTTCCTTCGCGAGCTGATCTCCAACGCCTCGGACGCGTGCGACAAGCTGCGCTATCAAGCGCTGACCATCCCCGAACTGACGGGCGACGACACCGATTTCAAGATCAAGATTTCAACCGACCCCAAGGCGCGCACGATCACTGTTGAGGATAACGGCATCGGCATGACGCGCGACGAACTGATCGAGAACCTTGGCACCATCGCGCAGTCCGGCACGGCCTCTTTCATCAAGAGCATGGAAGCCGCGCAAAAGGGCGACATCACCCAGATCGGCCAGTTCGGTGTCGGCTTCTATGCCGCCTTTATGGTCGCACAAATGGTTGAAGTCGCGAGCCGTAAGGCGGGCACCGAGGAAGCATGGTGCTGGCGGTCGGATGGCAAGGGCGAATATGCGGTCGAGGAAGACCAGAAGGCCACGCGCGGCACAACAGTCACGCTGTATCTGAAACAAGGCGAGGATGAGTTTATCGCGCCTGACCGCCTGCGCGGGATTATCAAGCAGTATTCTGACCATATCGCCCTGCCCATCTTCCTTGGCGATGAGGAAGCGCCCGTCAATCGCGCCAGCGCACTCTGGCTGCGCTCCAAGAGCGATATCACCGCCGAGCAATATAAAGAGTTCTATCACCACTCCGCCCATGCGTTCGAGGAGCCTGCGCTTACGATGCATTGGAAGGCCGAAGGCAAGATCGAATATACCGGCCTTCTCTATGTGCCGGGCATGAGACCCTATGATCTGTTCGACCCCAAGCGTCGTCATGGCGTGAAGTTCTATGTCAAGCGCGTCTTTATCACCGATGAGGCCGAAGGGCTTGTGCCCCCGTACCTGCGCTTCCTGCGTGGCGTGATCGACAGCGAAGATTTGCCGCTGAACGTGAGCCGCGAGATGTTGCAGAACAATCCTATGCTCACGAAAATCCGCCAAGGCATCACGCGCCGCGTTTTGGGCGATCTGGCCAAAGAAGCCGAAAAGAACAAAGAAGCTTACGCCAAAATCTGGGACAATTTCGGCGCGGTGTTGAAGGAAGGCGTCTATGAGGACACCGAGAATCGCGAAGCGTTGCTGAAGCTTGTGCGTTGCCCCACGACGCATGAGAGCGGTCTCACCTCGCTGGCCGATTACGTCAGCCGTATGAAGAGCGGGCAAGACGCGATCTATTACATGAACGGCGATAGTCTCGACGCCCTCGCCCGCAGCCCCCATCTGGAAGGCTTCAAGGCGCGCGGGATTGAAGTTCTGCTGCTGACCGAAACCGTCGATGATTTCTGGCCGACCGCCGTAGCCACGTTTGACGGCAAGGCCTTCAAATCCGCCACCCGTGCGGGGCAAGACCTCGACAAGATCGCGAAGACGGACAAGAAGGACGACAAGAAGAAAGAGGAAGCGCCCGCCGATGCAATCACTGCGCTTATCGCGTCGATGAAGATGTCGCTGGGCGATGCCGTCAAGGATGTGCGCACGTCAGAGCGCCTGACCGACAGCCCCGTATGTCTTGCCACGGACGAAGGCGATGTCGATATCCATCTGGAAAAATTCTTGAAACAGCATAACCAGATCAGGACGGCAAGCGCCCGTATTCTGGAGATCAACGCCAGCCATCCGCTCATCAAGAAGATGGCCGAGCGGGCTGGCAAGACGCTGTCAGGCAAAGGCGATGCGGAAGCCAGCGACAGCACGTCGCTGCGTGACACCGCATGGCTGCTTTTGGATCAGGCACGGTTGATGGATGGCGAAAGCCTTACCGACGCCGCCTCCTTCGGCCGCCGCTTGGCGGATGTGCTGGGGAAAGTGGTATAGGGCTGGATTAGCGGCAGGTAGGCGCGTGCTTAAGGAGGGCTGGCCACACAACGTGCCAGCCTTCTTCATGCGACGCGCCGCGCACGGTTTCCGTTCTCACGCACGGCGAGGCCGCCCTTTCCAGAAAGCGCTGGGCAACGGAGGACGGGACGATGTCGTCGGCGCTGCCCGAAAAATGGATTTGCGGGATCGTAGCGACCCTTCCGGCCACATCAATAGCGTTCAGTGAGCCGGCCATGCGCGAGACCTCATGCAGCGCATTGACGGCCTCATGATCCAGATTGCCAGCAATGGTGCGGATGGAGCGCACATCGCGCCGTTGCGCGGCCACCAGCACGGCCACGGCACCACCACCGGAATAGCCGACAAGATCAATCGTGGGCGTCATGTTTTTTCCCACAAGCGCCGTGATCGTCTGATCCACCGACGCGATCACCTCGGGCGCAAAGCGTTTATC
>DNGD01000048.1 GCA_003486725.1 Rhodospirillaceae bacterium | reverse complement strand
CGCCAACGCGGTACGTGATGTTTTGTATTGAGAGCATGTCTTCTAACTGTCTTTCTTCATTCAAACTATTTCGCCATTAAAAAAGCCCCCCACAGGAGGCTTTGTGAATGGCCTAACGGATGCGGTTGGCTCGCCACTACGTGGCACCCGCGCCTTCGCCATGCTTTATCTCTTCCGGCTCGCCGAGCCGTAGCAAGCGCAGCAACTAGCCCGACTTCGCCCAAGAGGGCTTCGTCGCGGCAGCCTTCGCGCGCTGCGCTTGCGAAGGCTGGTGGACCCGATGCGATTCGAACGCACGACCTTTGCCTTCGGAGGGCAACGCTCTATCCAGCTGAGCTACGGATCCATTTCTCGTTGGCCGCACCATAAGGGATTTTACCCGTCCATGAAAGCCGCTTTTTCGTCCTTCACTTTCACTGCAAAAATGGACAAAAACGCGTCAATTTGACCACGTTTTGAGGCCGTTTTGACGCGTTTTATAACACAAAGCACCACGATTTTGCACGACTTAACCCCTTATAAACGCTGGTCACCCGCTAATTTAACCGTCTTATCCAAGATTCTTGGCATGAAACTATCGATTTTTGTTGATTTAAGGCCGGCTCTCGTCTAACTGTGCCCCTCGCCGCGGAAACGCGAGCGCCCAACGTGTGTCTCCTTCGTCTAGAGGCCTAGGACATCGCCCTTTCACGGCGGTAACACGGGTTCGAATCCCGTAGGAGACGCCATTGAAATGAAAAGCCCCTTTGGGGCTTTTTTCATTTCAACAACGTCCCCACGAGATTTGAAGCCGGACAAAGGGTTCGACGACGAGCCATTCAATAAAGCGCGGCGAACGTGTACGCCGCGCCTCCACAAAAAAGCATGGCGATGGCGCGGCGCAATCAGCGAAGCTGATAAGCCAATCCCGTGGGGAAACCTAAATATTTAATCTATGTTGAAGTATTGCTTTCTTCGTCACGGCAGTCGGAAATAATTTGTTCTCGTCGTATATCTAAGAAAAAGTGCTCAAACTGTCGAATTAGCTTTACCGCATCAAACTCTTCCCCTTCCACATTAAAAATCAATGTATTAAATTCTTTCCCGAACCCAGCGATAGACATTTCGTTATTTATGATTTTGCCCTTTTGATATTGGTACTCCTGTTTTGCGAATACCATTCTAAGCTTACCAATAAATTTTTTATGCTTTTTAATTTCTAATGCAAGCGAGGCCGCAAAACATTTAGAGTGTTGATCCATCGTCCGTATAACTTCATATACGCCCAATATCCAGAACCAAAAATGCGCGTATGCCAGCGTCATATGTTCAGTCTTTACTGTTTTGGGCTCTTCCAAGGCAACAGCCAGTTCGGCTATTATTTCTTTCCCTAAATTGATAACCCATTGACTTTGTGTATGAGTGTAAGTTGAAAAAATGGCCAACGGATTTTCATCCAGAAACTTTTCAAAAAGTGCCATAGTTCTTGTGGAGTCATGCTGTTGGTTGACCATGAAAAATATCTCGATTTATTGATCCCAAAAAACTTATCGTTTTATAATGGCAGATTTATTCAAACCGTCCAGCACCCAGATTTATCCTGTCCGGCATGCCATAAAAAGAACGGCCTTTCGCCGCGTTTTTTTCGTCATCCCTGCCCCACCGGCCATAAAACCTTAATCCTGAAGACGGAATGCTGGAATTGTGCTAATATTATCGACACTTTCCATTGAAAGCACCGGTGTATCAAATGCATAAAAACACCAACATCCATTTCATCCGGAAACGGACACTCGTCTGGGTTTGTGACATTGAAAAATCGTCAAGTATTTTGAATGACATAAACTATACAAACGAGGCCGAGGAGTTTCTGAAACGCTTTTTCTTTATCTCCGCCGCTCTCCTGCGTTTGACGGGCGGAACCGTGACCAAATGGACGGGCGATGGGTTTCTGGCCGCCTATGAAATCCCGCTGGAGCGCGATCTGGGCATCAAGGCCAGCAAGATTATTTCTGCCGCGTGGCACCTGACCTATCTGATTAGCACAACGCAGCTGGGCATTGTGTGCTCCAAAAAATTCAGGATACGTCACGGGATCACGTATGAGCCGGATGCGATTTTGGTGGAGCAAAGAAGCGGTCACTCAAAGGTGCTGCCGAAAAACACGTCCAAAACGATGGATATCATCGGGCGCGGCGTCGTCTTGGCTTTCCGCTTGGCGGGGATCAAGGCCGCCTTCCCCAGCATCGTGACGCAAAAGAAAATCATCGAAGCGACGGGAAGCCGCGAAAGACGGGAAGCTTTTCGTAAAGTCAAGTTTTCACATGACGACCTGCTCATACATTTTAAAGGCGAGAAGTGGGCGACAAGCGAGATTTACGCCTCCATCGAGAAAATTCCCAAAGCAAAAAGCGCGCTATCGATGAAGCGACGCGTCAAAAAAGCCATTATGAAATCGGCAGAGGCGACAAAACGGGTAAAAGGACATTGGCTGTCATCGCTGTATTATGAGATGGCCATCGGCCCGCGGTGGGCTCGACAAGTCAAAAATGCCCTGACCACATTTGTCGAAGCAGAAAAGTTGGACGCGCCAAAGCCCGCGCCTGCGCCTGACAAGAAAAAGCGTTTGATCCCCAAAAGGCAAAAACGTTAGGCGGAATGGCTGGCCTTTAAAGCCGCGATGCGCTCTTCCAGCGAGGGATGCGTTGCAAAGAGCGAAAGGAACTTGCGGCCACCTCCTCCCGCGATGCCGGACGAAGCCATATTGGCGGGGAGCGCTCCGGCCTGCGTGGCACCAAGGCGACGAAGAGCGGCGATCATCGGCAGGGGTGATCCCAACAACTGCGCGGCTCCGCTGTCAGCTTTGAACTCTCGCTGACGCGAAAAATACATGACAATGAGACTAGCCAAAACGCCAAAGACGAGTTCACCAATGAAAGAGGTCGCCATGTAACCAACCCCTGGGGATGCCGAGTGCCCCGCGGCATTCCCTTTGCGCATCGCGCTGTCAATAACGTACCCAACAACACGGGCAAGAAAGAAGACAAAAGTGTTCACAACGCCTTGGATCAAGGTGAGCGTAACCATATCGCCATTAGCGATATGAGAAACTTCATGAGCCAAAACAGCTTCGACCTCATCCTTGTTCATCGACTGCAAAAGGCCTGTTGAAACGGCAACAAGCGAGCTTTCCTCGCTAGCGCCAGTTGCGAAAGCGTTCGGATTGCCTTCAAAAATAGCGACATCGGGCATCGGAAGGCGGGCATCAAGCGAGAGCTTGCGCACGGTTGCAATCAACCACTTTTCCTCCGGCGTCTGAGGATGCGTAATCACTTGCGCGCCCGTTGACAACTTCGCGATACTCTTCGACATCCACAGAGAGATAAAAGCGCCGCCAAACCCCATGAGGGAGGCAAAAATCAACAGCGACACAAAATTAATGCCGCTACCCACAAGATATTGATTGACGCCAAGCAAGCTCGCAACCACACCCAGAACAAGCACCACGGCAAGATTGGTCGCGATAAAAAGAAGAATTCGTTTCATGGCAGACCCAATAAGTTGTTGAGTTTGGCAAAGCACACGGTTTTCTTACTCTATGCGAATGGGCATTCTCGCTATTGTCTATGTTCTTTTTATGGCAATGCACTTTGAGCGCAACCATGCGCCGCCAGAGATTCTGAACATCTTGCATATCAGTAAAGGTGCGGATCGCTGTTACTTGACCACTTGAATATTGTCCAAGGCACCGATCACTCCGAAAGTTTGAAGCAGCCAGAGCACGACAACAATGATAACCACACCGTTCAGAATATTTTTGATCTTTCGATCCATCGGGATGTAGACGTTGACAAGCCCTAGCAGAACCCCAACAACGATCAACGCGATGACGACATTTATGAGTGACATTTAAATCCTCCTTCTACGCTTCAAAAAGCGTTTACGCCTGTTTCACTTTATCTCACGCATAGCTTGGCAGAACCGTTGTAAGAATTCGATATGACCTGCAGGATCATGGCTAAGGAAACCATAAAGTCGGCTAGAAAAACGAGAGCGTCTTCACTCGGAACCGACAGACAGAGGCCATGGTCCGCGCAGACGGAAGACTCTCCACAAACCACAAAAATTATGTTACAATCCGCTCTTGGAGGCTTGCCATGCTGTTCCAGTGTCTTCTTCGCTCCGTCGTTCGCAAAGGTTCGCTGAAGCTTGTCACAGCGAAGGGGAACGCTCACGTCTACGGCGACGGGACGCCGCCGGACATTGTCATCAAGCTGCACCGCAAAAGCCTTGAATGGTCGCTTGG
>DNGD01000008.1:6616-6745 GCA_003486725.1 Rhodospirillaceae bacterium | reverse complement strand
GAATGTTCAGATAACTGTCACGCGCAGCCGGAGGCCCGATGCACACACTTTCATCAGCCAGACGCACATGCATTGCGTCAGCGTCGGCGGTGGAGTGCACGGCAACGGTATGAATGCCCATCTCGCGGC
>DNGD01000008.1:0-6530 GCA_003486725.1 Rhodospirillaceae bacterium | reverse complement strand
TGATGGGGTTCATGACCTTCATGGCCTCGATGATCAGCAGCGTGTCGCCTTGCTTGACCTTATCGCCAACCTTAACGAACGCAGGCGCGCCGGGTTCGGGGGCGAGGTAAACTGTGCCAACCATCGGCGCGGTCACATGCGTGCCGGCTGTGGGGATGGGCGCAGCAGGAGCAGCCGCAACGGGAGCGGCAGGCGCTGGAGCAGCGGCAACAGGTGCCGCGACTTGTACAACGGGGTGGGGCCCGACGCAGCGGATACGCCTGTCGCCTTCGGCAAACTCGATTTCCGTGAGGCCGGTTTCCTTCAATAGCTCCGCCAGCTTGCGGACGAATTTCATATCAAGATCAAAAGTGCTCATGTGTATTTCCTTTATATTTCCTTACTGTCTTAGTTTCGATGCCAGTGCCCTAAGCGCCAGTGTATAGCCTTCTGCGCCGCAGCCACAAATAACGCCTGTCGCAACAGGCGAGATGTATGAGTGATGGCGAAATGCCTCACGCGCGAAGGTATTCGAGATATGAACCTCGATGATCGGCACGCCGGTCATTTTCAACGCATCCATAATCGCCACCGACGTATGGGTGTAGGCGGCGGCATTAATCACCACGCCGTCGAACGGCGCGGTGATAACTTCCTGTATCCATGTGACCAGCTCACCCTCGTGATTGCTTTGACGGCAATCGACGGATAAACCCAGCTCACCCGCAACCTTGCCGCACATCGCATGGATATCGGCCAACGTGGTCGTGCCATACACGGACGGCTCTCGCACCCCAAGCATGTTGAGGTTAGGGCCCGTGAGGACCAAGATGCGCGGTGTTTTGTTCATATCGGCTTACTTCTTTTTAGCCTTACGCACTTCGTCGACGGCTTCCTTCAGCTGCTCTGGCGACAACGCGCCCGGATACAGCTTTTCGCCGATCACAAAGGCAGGGGTTCCACGCGCGCCAATGTCGGCGGCCAGATCCTGATTGGCCTTGATCATGGTCTTGATCTTGTCGGATTCCATGTCCTTGGTCAGCTTCACCACGTCAAGACCGACATCCTTGGCAATTTTCTTGATGCTGTCTTCGGTCAGGCGTTCCTTGGCCTCCATCATGGCTTCATGAAAGGCAATATATTTGCCCTGCGCCACGCTGGCCAAAGCGGCCTTGGAGGCATAAATGGAAGCATCACCGAGAATGGGAAGCTCTTTATACACAAAGCGGACATTCTTTTCCTCGGCCATATATTTCTTCAGCACTTCTTGCGCCATTTTGCAGTAGCCGCAGGAATAATCAAAAAACTCGACCACGGTCACGTCACCCTTGGGATTTCCACCAACAGGGGAATTGGCGTCTTTAAAGATCCTGTCCAGATTTTGGCTAACGGCCTCTTTACCCTTGGCAGCCTGCTCTTTTTCCGCCTTTTCTTGCAGCGTTTGCGCGGCCTGCATCACAATTTCAGGCTCCTTCTTGGTCAGCAAATCGCGGACTGTGGCCTCGATCGCCGCCTTCTGCGCATCGTTAAAAACCGGAGCTGGTTCGGCAGCAAGGCTCAAAGAGGGCATGAAACCAACGGTCAGCGCAGCAAGAAGGACTTTAAAAGTGGACATAAGGGACTCCGGTTAAGTGTTAACGATCAACCCGTAGAAAGCGCACAAGACCAAGTTTTCGGGCGCAAGTCAATCTTTCGCGTCATTCTCGACGTTAATCTTAATATCTTGCGCTCTTAACCAATAGGGGGAGCCTTTGGGCAGCGATTTGAGCGCCCGCTCTGCATATTGCCCCGCCGTTTTGTCTTTGCCGTTTGCCAAGGATTCCTCGGCCAGCGCATAGGAAACGAGCCCCTGATATTTCATATCCTTGGTGATTTCCCCCTTGCGGGTCCACGCGGCGGCCAGAAAACGCCACGTCTGCGCATCGCGAGCTTCCAGCCGGTTGGCTTCCGTCAAATGTTGGAGCACCAGATCGACATCGCCTTTATTTTCTAAAAGGGCATGGGCATAGGAGACGCGAAGCAGCGCCGAGTCCGGCTGCAAGGTCACGGCCTTCTTGTACAGATCGACAGCCTCGGCCACACGAGCATTCTCAAAAAGCATCTGAGCCTTAAGCTCGATAAAGAAGGGATTGTCCGGCTCCTCCTTCAACAACGTTTCCATGATGACCAAGGCACGCTGCAACTGGCTGGTTCGATACAGGGCAATCGCGCGGGCATAACGCGCCGGTACGCGCGGGTCCTTATCAGTGTAACGAAGCAAAGCGGTTTGCGGCTGCATATAGCCCAGCAGCTTGGCCTTCATGCGCTCATGCATGTTTTGAAACGAGGCCTCCAGCTTCTTGCCGGACAGATCGGCGCGGGTCTGAAGGTGATGTTCAATGCTGCCCACGCGATCCTGCGATAGCGGATGGGTGCGCACATATTCGACCTGACGATCGACGGGCAAAATATCCTGCCCCGCCAGCTTCTTCATAAAATCCAGAAGGCCTTGCGAGCTTTGCCCCGTGCTGTCCAGAAAACGCATGGCCGCCGCGTCGGCGGAGGATTCCTGCGCACGCGAGAAACCCATAAGGCCGCGCTCGGCCACGCTCTGTGCGCCGCCGATCGTGCCCACGGCAATATCACCGCGCCCGCTGGCCGCGCCGATAGCCACCCCCGCCAGCATGCCGATGATGGCCTGCGCCGAGGCATCACGCATGGCCTTTGACCCACGCGACAAATGGCCGCCCGCGATGTGGCCGGTTTCATGCGCGATGACACCTTGCAATTGTTCGGGGGTTTCCGAGGCCTGCAACAAGCCGGTATAGAAAAAGATGTTCATGCCGCCCGCCACAAAAGCGTTCAGATCGGCATTCTGGATCATCAGCAAACTGATGGAAGTTGGGTCAAGGCCTGCTGCGCGGAAAATGGGGTTGCCCAGCGTACGCAGATAATGCTCGATTTCCGCATCGCGAATGAAGGTCATCTTGTCGTCACGCGCAAAGGCCAATTGCGGGGGGAAAGAAAGCGCCAAAACAAGGGTCAGAACAAGGGCGCGGGGCAGGGCGCTTTTCCTGATAAAACGGGGCACTTCCAGATAGCCCTTTGCGAGGCCATAGAAGCGTGTACGATGGCATGCAAATCGTAAGCTAGGGTAGCAGCTAACACATTGATTTAACGCGCGTAAGAGCAGCTGTGCGCAACTGTGATATGTTCTAGAAGGCCATGCCAGTCGCATCCACATCCTCCCTTCAAAATACGCGTTTTACGACACCGAATTCGCGTTCAGCTTCGCTGAGAAGCAGACCATGGTGATTCCGGCAGTACTTCTGAATGACAACCCGATCATTACACCCTTCGCGTGACAAAAAAAGGGCGATCTTGGCTAAAAGATTTGGCGAAAAGAAAAGGGCGCATCAAGCGCCCTTTTCTTATTTCTATTACGACAGGCTTTACTGACCCGTCAGCTTGCGCCACCAACCGCCCTTGGGCTGATCGGAAGGCGGGTTGACCGTCTCATAGGAACGGCTGACCGACGAGGACGCTGGCCTTGGATCCTGAGATGCTGGCTTTGGCGTTGTGTCCAGATCATGAATGCTAGCGGGGATATAGGGAACCTCGGCACGCGGCGTGGCAGGACGCGCCTGCCGCGGAGCGTTATCAGATTGACGCGGGGCACCTTCGGACGGCTGAGCCTGCTGTGCACGCGGCGCCCATTCTCCACCTTGATTTCCGTTTGGCTCGCCGGCTGGCTGGACTTCGCCGCGTTCGCCATGACGACGACGACCACCGCGACGACCACGACGACGGCGACGGTTGTTATCCTGATCACCATTGCCTTCGGGTGAAGCTCCTTGCAAATCCGAACCCAGATCCAAGGAAGAGCCTTCAGGCGCATCGCCACGGGGCGCAAAATCTTCACCAGCTGGCGCAGCAGCAGAAGGCGCGCGACCTTCGTTTGTTCTTTCGCCACCACGTTCGCCGCCTCTTTCACCACGGCGGCTTTGACGGCCACCGCGATCATGCTTGCGGAAACGTCCACGACCACGGCGCGAAGACTGACCATCTTCTCCTTCGCCGGAAGACGAGGAAGAGGGGGATTGATCATCCTGATCATCGCCAGAGGACATATCGCGGGCGAAATCGGGCATGTCACGCTCGGTATCCGCAATCACCTGATCGGCATTCACAGCCGGTCCGATGTGACGCGTTCCGGAAGGGCGACCCTTGGCGCGATCCAGCTTATAGCCGGGAGGCGGCAACATTTCTTCGGTCTGGATCACAATCGTGATGCCATAACGCGTTTCCAAATCGCCCAGATCGGCGCGCTTGTGGTTCAAGATGTAAACCGCAACATGCATGGCCACAGTGGCCGTAATCTCGTTCGTGCGTTGCTTGATCGCTTCTTCTTCAATCGCGCGAAGAACCGAAAGAGCCGCCGAGTCCGGAGAACGGACATTGCCCGTTCCCAAGCAATGTGGGCATTTTTCAAAGCTGATTTCAAGCAAGCTGGGGCGCAGGCGTTGGCGCGACAATTCCAGCAAACCAAAGGGCGAGATACGACCAATTTGCAAACGAGCGCGGTCGTTCTTCATCGACTCCTTGATACGGCGTTCGACGGCGGCATTGTTGCGGCCATCTTCCATATCGATGAAATCGATAACGACAAGGCCAGCCAAATCGCGCAAGCGCAACTGGCGCGCGATTTCCTCGGCGGCCTCAAGATTGGTTTTCAGAGCCGTTTCTTCGATATGACGCTCGCGCGTCGCGCGGCCAGAGTTCACGTCGATGGAAACCAGCGCTTCGGTCGGGTTGATCACCAGATAACCGCCGGAGCGAAGCTGCACAATCGGGCTATGCAGCGAGTCAATCTGGTTTTCCACCTGATAGCGGATGAACAGAGGTGTCGGATCAGTGTAGTGCTTAATCTTGTCCGCTTGATCGGGCATGATCGCGCGCATGAAGTCGTGCGCCCTTTGATAGGCGTCTTGTCCCGCGATCAAAATCTCGGCGATGTCTTGCGAATACAAATCGCGCACCGAGCGCTTGATCAGGTTCGCTTCTTCATAAATCAACGAAGGCGCGCTGGACTGCAAGGTCTGCTCACGGATGCTGTCCCACATGGAAAGCAGATATTCCAGATCGCGCTGAATGTCGGGGGGCGCTTGCTCCATGCCCGCCGTGCGCAGAATAACGGCCATGCCTTCGGGGATTTCCAGCTGATCCAGAATCTCCTTCATCCGGCGACGGTCTTGGTGGTTCGTGATCTTGCGCGAGACGCCGCCACCATGATCGGTGTTGGGCATCAATACGCAATAGCGACCAGCCAGCGACAGGAAGCTGGTGAGCGCCGCGCCTTTGTTGCCGCGCTCTTCCTTGACCACCTGAATGAGCATGACTTGGCCACGCTTCAGGACTTCTTGAATTTTGTAACGCGGGCGATGTTGGCGCACGATGCGCTCGGTCACTTCGCCGCCAACGCTCTCGGGGGGCGCTTCGGGCATCGCGACTTCGGTCAGCGAACCGCCAACGGCGGCATTGCCGAAATCAGTGATAAGGCCGACGCTTGTATCTTCATCGCCAAAGCCATGGGGAAGGCTGCGCGTAGCCACCGGCGCAGGGGTGCCGTCCTCAGGTTTAGGTTCCTGCGGTTCCGGTTGTTCCTGAGGTTGTTCCTGAGGTTCTTCTTGTGGTACTTCCTGTGGTTCCTCAGGAGATGGAGTTTCACCTTCACCGTTTGTCTCTTCCGAGTGATCGGGGGACTGCGTGTAATCCTTGTCATCATCATCGGGAACGGATTCGTCGAGGTGGCCATCATGGCCTTCCTCATTTTCGCCGTTCTCGTTCTCGTCTTCCTCCATATCCTCATCTTCACTCACGTCTTCGCCCGCAGGGCGATCGGCGACGGGGATGCGGAAATAGTCGGGGTGAATTTCGCTGAAGGGAAGGAAGCCGTGGCGGTTGCCGCCGTACTCCACAAAAGCCGCCTGTAACGACGGTTCGATGCGCATGACCTTGGCTAAATAGATGTTTCCACGCAAGATGGGCTTGCTGGCCAAACTAAAATCAAGATCTTCTAAGCGATTGTTATCTCTATAGCTTTCGACAATTGCTATACGAGTCTCTTCGGGATGCGTGGCATCCACCAACATTCTTTTCGTCATTTTGTTCTCCATCCGGCTTGTCGCGATAGAGCCTATTAAAAGCTTCTACGCGCCATGGTCCGGTTATTTCGTTGCCCAGTTTACCGAAGGCCGCCTTCTGAATTCGGGGATCGGGAATGACCCAAAACAGGTGACAGGGCGCCTTGCGTACGCTTTTGTGCGGGCTTGTTCCTGTTCTGCGTAACCTGTTGAAATCTATCGGCATCATAGGACGCCAACGCAGGAACAAAGCGCGACTTTCTTAAGCGCGAAGGCATCATAACCGCAAAAGGCTCCCCAGCGCAATCGCTTATTCGTTTAACCATAATCCTGTTAAAATTGCGGGAAATAAGAGGGAGAGCCTGTGTCTTTCCACAACGCTCATAAAAAAAAGCCCCCGATTGGGGGGCATTTTTAATGGCGGACGGG
>DNGD01000137.1 GCA_003486725.1 Rhodospirillaceae bacterium | reverse complement strand
GGGCACCGCCGAAGGCAACGCCCTTCAAAAAAAACAAACGATCGAAGAGTTTATCCAGCTTTGCCGGAAGGACGCGCACTATATCCAAGCCCAAAAAAATGTGTGCGAACAGGATGGGTTGACCTATGACCCTGACAAAACGGCCATCATAACAGAAGACAGCCAAATAACGCTTGAGAGCAAAGAACTGTGGAAAATTCTGCGCAGGAAACTTGAACCCTTTGTGATGTCGGATGTTCTGGATCGCGCGGATAATCACGGTAAAGGCATCGGGCCAGCGGCAGAAACAGGCCCTATCGCCTCGGCTGTCGGCGGTTGGGAGAATTTGGCCAATCTGATCCGTGAGTCTGCCTTGGAGGCGGGCCTTACCGAAGTTGTAATGAAAGATGAGGTTGTCTTTGCCGTCACACGCCTTGGGCGCCACTACAGCAAGACACCCACACTTATCAATGCCAGCGTCAACCTTTGCCTCGCGGTCAAAGACTTTACCCTCCCCATCAAACTTCCCGAAGATACCATCCATGCGACGCGCATGTTTCTCTCGCAACCGGAAAAGCCGGACGTCCCCAATGAAAATGTATGGTATGGCTTTTTGAAATACCGCCATGTTCGAAGCATTGCGTTGCAAAAGCTGTACGAACATCTTGAACCATCGCGCAAGAAACTTGCCTTTGCCAAACGCCTTCTTCCTGGCGGGCCCAAAGAGCCAGAACAATTTGTTGTCAAAACCGTTAAAAACATCACATGGGATGAGCCCTCCTCGGCCTTTATGACGCCACGCGATGAAATTTATCGCCTTCTCAGACCGTCGCCATCAATTGAGTCGGCGGATGCTCTCGTTTTCGCCCCGCTTACTGGTATGTCTGAAATTGATCGCGATTTCGCCGTTCAAATCTTCTTTGACTCCATTGTCGCAAAAAGCCTTGAAAGCCAGCACGCCTATAAACCGATCGTCATACAAAATGACGGAAGCTGGACTCCCTATATTCAAGTCATCAATTATTTGGCCAATAGAGGCATGCATGGCGATCATATCCGCCCCGATTTTGCGGAAAGAGGCCGCCTAAAACTTTGTGAAGGCGTGCAACATATCCGCACAGCGTATTTCGATCATCTCTATGACCCGAATATCTGTCACCTGAAAAAAGCTTCCAAAGAGCTGCTGGCCTTCCGCCGCAATCACTACACGCCATCCAAAGCCCCCCACATGCCACTAAAACAGCGCGTGACCGGCGGCGTCCCTATGCCGAAAGACAAGCCATCAATCGGCGTCCTGATTTCCGCAAGCAATGGGAACAGGATGCTTGTTAATGACGGCATAGAATTCGGCAGGTATGCAGCAGAAATGGGTTATACGGGCTGTTGGGGCGGGGGGGATTCCGTTGGCAAAGGCATGGAGTCTTACTATCGTGGCTATACGCAAGCCGGAGGAAGACATCTCAGCGGAATGAGCACCCCCACCATTCTTAAAAAAGAATCGGCAACAGGCGGCATTCCCGAAAAATGTCATTCGTGGGAAATTAACCCGAACATTCACGACCGCATGGCTGGCATTTATTGCGAGTCCTATATCAAGATTGCTTTGAGCGGAGGAGCGGGAACGGTTCAAGAAGTAAATGGCATTGAGCTTGTCAAAAAGTACCTTCCGCATCTGGCCACTCGGCATCCGGTGATTTATCATTCTCCCGATATATTCTCGGCCACCGGCAAAAACGAAAATCCGTTTTATCTGCCTGTTATCAGAGCCATGAAAGGCGAAGGGTTCGCGCGCAATATTACACGCAATCACGCTTACTATGCGGATCAAGGTTGTTACTTCTCCACCTCCGTAGCTGAAACCAAGGAATATATCCAACACGAAGCGCGGGAATGGAAAAACAGACCTCGCGCTGCACAACGCAGCGCGCGTTACAATACACCACATCGTGAGGGACTGAGACTGGTCGCGTAAAGTCTACCAAGTCCCCAACTTTAGGCAGCGGGGCGTTTGATACGGTGAACCCAGTCGAAATAAAAGGGGATCAGGCAGCGGCTGATCTTTGTTTGAGGATTTTTCAAAAGAGCGTTAATACGCGCGACCTCGGCGCCGTAAGACGGATGCCGCTCAACTTCCTTCACAATCGGGAAGATAGCAGCAAACGGCGTGAGATACTGCCCTCTGCACTTGTAAGTATTAGGATGTCTGTCGATAACGCTACGCCCCGCCGTGACGCTCGCCTTCGTTGCATGAGCCCATTCCGCAAGCGGCAAGGTATGGAAACGCCCGCGCTGGTCAACAACAAGCTTCTCGCATTTTTGAACGACAAAGGTTCGCTCTACCAACCCGCCCTTTTTATTGGCCATCACAGCCGTGACAAGATAATACGGCTTGGCAGGGGCACTCGTTGTCTTCCCGAAGGTTGCAACCTTATCGCGCAGCTTAAGATAGGCACGTAAATAGACATTGGTGTTGTTCGGCGTAACGAGTTCACATTTGGTCGCATAAAAATCCTTGTAAGCGTCCTTCCTGAAAAAACTCGCACCTAAAACGCCACCACCCAACAAAGCGGCGGGCACAATCGTACAGTTATTGGCAAAACGTGCGAGAGCGAGGGTTGTTTTTTTAATGGAGCTCATCATGGGGGCTGCGTCCAGATGCTTTCGTGAAATACCGTTCTAGCTATTCCATTAGAGTACCACAACACCCCCTGCCAGAGCAATAAACGGCTATATTTTCGCCTATATTTCAGTGAATTAGCCGCGACCCTTGGCGCGAGGGTGGGCGGCGCGGTAGGTGGCCGCCAGCTGCGCGGATTCAATGCGCGTGTAAAGCTGGGTCGTCGAAAGCGAGCTGTGACCGAGGAGTTCTTGCAAACTGCGTAGATCAGCGCCCGACGCCAACAGATGTGTTGCAAAACTGTGGCGTAGCGCGTGGGGCGTGACGGTATCGGGCAGGTTTAAATCGCGCCGCAATTGGCGCATGGCGCGTTGCACGACGCCCGCATTTAACGCCTCGCCGCGCACGCCAACGAAAACCGGCGCGGTGGCGGCACCTGAAAATGGGCAGGCCTTTTGATATTTGTCGAGCGCCTCGCGCACGATCGGTAATACCGGCACGTTCCGTTGCTTGTTGCCTTTGCCCGTGACGGTAAGCCTGTCTTGCTGGTTCAGATCGCGCCAACTAAGCCCCAGCGCCTCGCTGATACGAAGGCCCGCGCCGTAAAGCAACGTGAAGAGCGCCTGATCGCGCAGCCCCACCCAGCCTTCTTGTAGCGTATTTTTCGACAGCGCGACGATGTTTTGCGCGTCCTCCTCGCTCACGGGACGCGGCAAGCGTTTGGGCGTTTTCGGCGCGCGCAGCAGATCAATCGCGGCGTTATGAAGCCGCCCCGTGCGATCCAGCCAGCGAAAGAAATTGCGCACCCCCGCCAGCGCCCTCGCCCGCGACGCGGCTTGAATATTCTCATGCGCCAAGCTCGCCAGCCACGCGCGGAAATCCATAAGCGTAAAAGCGCCCAGCGCGGCCAGCTTGATCTTGCCGCCACGATATTCCGCCATAAAGTTGAAGAAGGATTGAAGGTCAAGCTGATAGGATGAAACCGTATGCGCCGAAGCGCGGCGCTCGGCCACCAGCCATTCACGCCAGTCGCGCACCGCGCCCAATAAATCTTCAGTGATGGGAAGAGTCTCTTGCGTCGTCACTTACAACCACTTGCCAAGGCAGCGTTCGATGACGCCGCCGAGGGTTTCGACCTGCTCGGTGGCAAGATCGGTCGCGTAATGCATGGGGTCAGCGTGGCCGAGCGCGAGGAGACCCGGAGGCAGCCCTTCGCGAATTGTGAGGCGCACAAGCGCTTGCGAGCGCACATTTCTGGATGCGTCGCCATAGAGTTCACGAAGACCGTGGGGCACTTCTTCCAGCATTACTTCGCGGCCATTCAGCCAGCGATTGACGACACCGGGGGACACAACCTTAAGCCCGTCATAATCGCCCACATCCAGCCAACCGCCCGCCTCAAGGAAGAAGCCGACAGCTTCTTGCTCTAGAATGTCGGCGAACTCTTGGCCGATCAGCCGCAACGTACTTTCAAAATCCGGCGCATCCATCAAGGCTAGGATCGCCGTGTTCATGCGGTTTTGACGCAGCAGGTTTTCTTGAAGCAAATCGATCAGGTCTTCATGCTCGGCTTTCAACGCCGTGAAGTCGTCCTGAATCTTTGCCACCATAAAATGCTGGAAATCCTGCACGCCATCGCCGCGCCGCGTTTCCGGCGGGACAAGCTCTTCAAGAATGTCGGCATTGTCCGCCAGAAAGTCGGGATTCTCCATCAGAAACCCGCGCACATTTTCGGGCGTTAAGCCTGCCACGGAAAGGTAAGGGCGTTTGGAGGATGGAGACATGCGCCGCACTCACTAAACAGGAATGGTCTGACCGGTCTTCTTCCAATCAGCGACAAACTGCGCCAATCCCTTGTCGGTCAACGGGTGACCAAACAACTGACGGATCACAGACGGCGGGATGGTAGCCACATCGGCACCCATCTTGGCCGCTTCAACAACATGCATGGGCGAGCGAACGGATGCAACCAAAACTTCGGTCTTGAAGGCTGAATACTGGCTGTAGATACCGCAGATGTCGGCGATCAATTCCATGCCACTTTGGCCGATGTCATCCAAACGACCGACGAAAGGCGATACGAACGTCGCGCCAGCCTTGGCCGCCAAAATGGCCTGCGCCGCCGAGAAGCAGAGAGTCACATTGACCATCGTGCCGTTGCTGCTCAAATTCTTGCAAACCTTGAGGCCGGCGGGGGTCAACGGTACCTTGACCGCGATATTGTCGGCGATCTTGGCCAGCGTGTTCGCTTCGGCCTGCATGGTTTCATAATCGGTGGAAGCGACTTCGGCGCTGACAGGGCCATCAACGATGGCGACGATCTCGCGGATCAGCTCGATGAAATTGCTATGTCCGGACTTGGCCACCAGCGAAGGGTTTGTGGTGACACCGTCCAAAAGACCCGTAGCCGCCAGTTCCTTAATGTCATTCAGATCGGCGGTATCGACAAAAAACTTCATAAGCTTAAAACTCCCTGATGCGATTCGAACTGTTATAGGCTAAGTCTAACGAATGAATACCGTCTCGACCAGCCCTTCTCATAACGCCCCAACGGTGCGGGTACTCCTGCCGCTGCCGGTGGGCGATGGCTATGATTACCTTGTTCCGGACAATCTTTCTATAGAAAACGGGTCTTTTGTCACGGTTCCTTTCGGACGCAAGGAAACCATCGGCATTGTGTGGGGCGAAGGCAGCGGCGGCATTGAAGTGAGCAAACTCAAGCCGATAAAAGGCGTTCTTGATCTGACGCCTTTGGATGCCACCACGCGCCGATTCGTTGACTGGGTCGCGGGGTACACGCTGACCCCTGCCGGTTCTATTTTAAAAATGGTTTTAGGTGGCCAGCTGCGCGAGTTGAAGGACAAGGACAAACTGTCCGATGCCCTGCCCGATCCCGATCACGGCACGCCCACCCTCACTGCCGATCAGCACACCGCTGCCACGAAACTTGTCGAGGCCGTGAAAAAAAACGCGTTTAGTGTCACACTGCTGGATGGCGTGACAGGTTCTGGCAAGACGGAAGTTTTTTGCGAGGCTATAGCACAATGTTTAAAGGAAGGACGGCAAGCGCTCGTCCTGTTGCCGGAAATCGCGATGACAGCGGCGTTGTTCTCACGGCTTGAAAAACGCTTTGGTATCGCGCCGACGCTTTGGCATTCGAACATCACCGAAAAACAACGCCGTCTGAATTGGCATGCGATCAAACAAGGCAAGGCGCGTTTTATTTTAGGTGCCCGTTCCGCGCTTTTTCTGCCTTACGACAATCTTGGTTTGATCGTGGTGGATGAGGAACATGAGGGCGCATACAAGCAAGAGGAAGGCGTCATTTATCACGGACGCGATATGGCCGTGGTGCGCGGAAACCTTGGTCATGTTCCTGTTATTCTGGCCAGCGCGACGCCGTCGCTGGAGACGATGCACAATGTGCAACAAGGCAAGTACCAACATGTGGTTTTAAAAAGCCGCTTTGGCGAGGCCGCGATGCCCGCCATCAACATCATCGATCTACGGCATGAAAAGATGCCGAGCCAAAGCTTTATCAGCGATCCTTTGCTTGAAGCATTAACGCAGACGCTTGCGGCGGGGCAGCAAGCGATGCTGTTCCTCAACAGACGGGGTTATGCACCACTCACATTGTGCCGCGCGTGCGGCAATCGCCTGCAATGTCCCTCTTGCACCAGTTGGCTGATTGAGCACAAGCGCACGTCACGTCTGCACTGCCATCAGTGCGGCTACAGCACCAAACTGCCGGACGTTTGCCCCGCTTGCGGTGCGGAGGACAAGTTCGCCGCCTGCGGTCCTGGCATTGAGCGCATCGCCGAGGAAATCGCCGAGCGTCTTCCCGCCGCGCGCACCGCAATTATGGCGAGCGATACACTGGATGGCGCGAAGGCCGCCGAGGCGCTGATCAAACAGATGGATGATCATGAAATTGATCTTCTCATTGGCACGCAGATTATGGCCAAGGGTTATCACTTCCCGCGCCTGACCTTGGTGGGCGTGATCGATGCGGATTTGGGATTAAGCGGTGGTGATCCCCGCGCGGCGGAGCGCACCTTTCAACTGCTGCAACAAGTCGCGGGGCGTTCTGGTCGCGCCGAGGATGCCGGCACCGTTTACCTGCAAACCACACAACCCGATCATCCGGTGATGCAAGCGCTTATCAAAGGCGAGCGCGATGCGTTTATGAAGGCCGAAATGCGCGAGCGGCAAAACTATCACCTACCGCCCTTCGGACGCCTTGCGACCATCACGATTGCGGGAGAAGATCGAGCGCAAGTCGTCAAGGTTGCGCAAATGATCGCCGCTGCCGCGCCACAAAACAAAAATATGAGAATCCTTGGCCCCGCACCAGCGGTGTTTGCAATTCTGCGCGGCAAGATCCGTTATCGCCTGATGATCCAAGCCGCGCGCAACGTCGCGCTGTCACCGGCCATCCAAGCTTGGCTCGCGCCACTCACCATCCCCCGCACGATCAAAGTGCAAATCGACATCGACCCGTATAGCTTTCTCTAAAGAACTGTTTTAGCTTCGGACACCAGTGTAGATAACACAGAAAGATTCCCATGACCGCCAAACCCCGCAATGCTACGCTGCGCACCTATGTTGATCCGTTTTTGGATATGAAGCGCAATCTTGTTTATCTCGGCACCTTTTTGGGCGTGTTTGGCTTTGGTCTCGTCAATATTTTTTCCTCCTATGATCTTGGCGCAGGTGGTTATGCACATCTGGCCGCCTATTTTGCACCCGCTATTTTGCTGGCTGGCTTCGTGTATTATCCGCTTTTGTATATGGGATTCAGCACGGCTGATGGCCTGAAATGGCGTTTTTTCCTCTTTGCCCTTCAGCTGGCAGCGATTGCAGCCTATTTAATCGCACCTCCCATACCCTTCTGGCGCGGGCTCGCTGCCGGCATTGTACTGGCTCCTTTTTGGACATCGCACCATATCGCGATGGTGCAAAACACAACCACGGCCAATCGCGGGTTCGAGGTTGCACTTTCTATGTTTGTGAACCTACTAAGCGGCGTGGCAACGGCGCTGATCGCTGCACATTATTTGAAAGAAGCATCACCCATTATCGCCGTGAGCATCGCACTTATTGCCATGATGGCGGGTACAGGATGCCTGCTGCTCGCTTCGCGCTGCGTACGGCAGAATATGGCGCACGCGTTTGTTAAAGAATGTAAGGACGTGATGCACGACAACCCTTATATGGCGCGGCGCATTATTTCACAAAGTTTGTTTGAAGCGGCTAGTTTTACCATTGCCGCGTTAATGTTTCAGGTCGGTATTTCGCCAACGATCATGGCCACCATCTTGATCGCTCGTCTGGCCGTGATGGCATTTCTGTCCCCGCTCGTCGGCAAGATTGCGCATAATCACAGGCAACATGGCTATGCGCTCGCCCTTTTCTTTATTGGTCTTTCTTGGGTTGTCCTTGCCCTGATGCCGTCAAATCCGTTTGTCTTTTTCGCCTTTATGATCCTTTATGCTATCGGGATGGCTTTTGCCGACAGCGCACTTGTCTCCGGCCTTTATGAGATGCAGAGTTATGCCTCTATGTTGTGGAGCGAGTTCTATTTATCCGTAGGACGTAGTGCGGGCTTCCTACTTTTCGTGCCGCTAATGTTTGTGAATGTGACACTTTATCTGCTGGCGCTGGCCGCGCTGGCTGGCGCGCTCTACGTCTTCAACCGCCGCTGGCAAAAGCGCTGGGCTGAAGCAGGCGCGATGTAGCCTACTCCGAAGATGATTTAAAAATCGGGCGCATATTCATGGACGCTTTGAACATCGCTGCAGGCGCGAGGGAACGCAGTCCCTTGATCTCTGCAAGGCGCGGCGTATCGCCTTGCTCTTTGTCAATCAGCGCCACACCTGCCAAAGGCTCAATGCATAGGAAGGTCGAGGCAGCGTTTGGCTTGCTCCAAATACCAAAGCCATCCCAGCCCGTGAGAGTCACTTCCAGATCAAACGCATTATGAGGGCATGAGAAAACAAGTTTGACTTCCTTGCCGCAATGTTCTTCGGGCAATACGACAAAATAGGCGTCGTTTACAAAGTTCTCAGCTTTCAGGTGCATGGCACCGCCCTCAAAGGCGTTATCCTCGCGGGCGTCTTCCTGAACCTTGCCATCCACGGTGCGATAAATCTTTGTGCCCTGCGGCAAAGACTCTGACAACGTCACGCGGCTGTCGCCGTGATCGCCGTTTTCATCCGCACCCCACACAAAAGCCGGATGCAACCCCGCGCCAAAGCGTAAAGGAACCGAGCTCTTATTGGCCGCGCTGACCGTCGTGAGGACAGCATCGGCCCCAAGCACATGATCGATCGTGATCTGATTGGCGAAGGGGTAAACACCCGCCTGTGTCGCCGGATCGTGATCGTGCGAGAAAATCATTTGGCTATCGCTGCGCTTTTCAACTGCAAGGGGCTTGCCACGCAAATAGCCATGCTTGCCGGGTTCAAAAACCTGACCATCATAAATGAACTTGCTGGACGCGCTGACAAGGCCAACCACGGGCCACATTGTCATGCCGCTGCACGGCCCTTTACTACCCTGCCACGCGCCCATAATTTCATGGCCGCGTACAACAAAGCTGGAAAGCGCACTGTCGGGGGCAAACGCGGCGGAAGTATTGCCGCAGATCAGCCGATCCATTTAGTACCCGCCGACGAGCAGGTTTTTCAGGACATGCATTTCTTCAAGCGCGCGGCCAGTGCCCAGCGCAACGCATGACAGCGGATCCTCGGCCACCGAAACGGGAAGACCCGTCGCATGACGCAAAACGAGATCGAGGTTGCGCAGCAAAGCGCCGCCGCCCGTAAGCACGATGCCCTTGTCCACGATATCGGCGGCAAGTTCAGGCGCGGTGTTTTCCAACGCAACCTTCACAGCTTCCAAAATCGCACTGACCGGCTCGGACAGAGACTCGGCGATCTGGCGCTCAGTGATCACGATTTCCTTAGGCACGCCATACATCAAATCGCGGCCCTTGATTTCCGACACGCGGCCTTCGCCATCTTCTGGCGGTGAAGCAGAGCCGATTTCTTTCTTGATGCGCTCAGCCGTACTCTCACCGATCAGCAGATTGTGATAACGGCGGATATAATTGATGATCGCCTCGTCCAGCTTGTCGCCGCCGACGCGCACCGAGCGCGAATAGACGATGCCGGAGAGCGAGAGCACCGCCACCTCGGTGGTGCCGCCGCCGATGTCCACCACCATGGAGCCGGTCGCCTCGCTCACCGGCAGGCCGGCGCCGAT
>DNGD01000160.1 GCA_003486725.1 Rhodospirillaceae bacterium | reverse complement strand
GGCTCGTGGGTCAGCCTCGATCAATTCGAAGAACAACAGGCCGCGCAGACGGAAGCCGACGCGCAGGCCGCGCTTGTGCCGCCTTCCCCTGTCCAGACAGTGACGCAGAAGGGGGAGGAAACGCTTGCGACGCCCGTTCGCGCGCTTGATTTGCCCGTCATGCCGGCCAACGTTGCGCGTCATGCCTTCGAGGTGTCCTCGACGCAGGAGGAGGCTGACGACTGGTATAAGGAGAAGAAAAAGTGGCAGCCTTTCGAGGAAGCCGACCGCGAGATATTGAAACAAACCGAGGCTGAAAAGCTGGTGAGCATTCTGGGGCGTGATCCGTTCAAGGTTCGTTTTGCGTTGCTACCGGGCGTGACAAAGTCGATTATGGCCGAGCGTATTTCAACGAATATCCTCGACCGCGAGGCTATATCCGAAAAAGCGCAAGCGCCCAAAGTTGCTGAAACGGCCAAGATCGTCGAAGAGCAGAAGAAAACAAAGGAGGCGTGCGAAGCCTTTACCGAGCATCGGCGCCGTCAGCTTGAGGCAATGGAAAGCGACCGCCAGACCTTGGCGGCCTTGCAATCCGCGCTGTCTGAACTGGGTCTTTCCAAGGAGCTTGGCTTTATGGCCAAAAGCGGTAGCTCGCTATCCTCCTCGGCCAATGCCAGCGAAGCGGCAGGCACCGAGACCGCGACAAAAATGCCCTGACGCTTGCCAATTCCTTCAAAAAACTTCATAACCCTTGCTATGCTTCGTTCGTTGGAGGTCATGAAGGGAAGGGTGCTTGTGGCGCGATTGTTTCCGGCTATTCTCGGTGTTTTTGTGCTGGCTGCACTGGGCGTTTTGACGCTTTGTCCGCAAATTGATGCGAGCATCTCGGCGCTTTTCGCCGATGAAAACGGCTTTTTCCATTCGCACAACCTTATCCTTCGTGGCATGACCAAAACGGTTTTCTATACGGCGCGTGTCATGGCTGTCCTGTTTGCCCTCGGCGCGCTGAGTGCGTTCTTTTTGAAAAAACCTATCGCTGGCTTGGATAAAAAAGGCTGGTTTTTTCTTCTGTTGTGCCTTCTTGTCGGGCCCGGACTTTTCGCGAATGTGGTGCTTAAAGACAATTGGGGACGGGCGCGCCCCCGCGACGTGGAAATGTTCGGCGGCACAAAGACGTTCACGCCCCCGCTTTTCATCAGCCAAGCGTGTTCCCGCAATTGCTCGTTCGTGTCGGGCGATGGCGCTTTCGGGTTCTTTTTACCGTCCTTTGCCTATCTTGTCGCGCCGCATCGACGCCGCCGCGTTTTCTGGGCAGCCATGGGGGCAGGAAGCATTATCGCGGCCGCACGCATTGTCCTTGGCGCGCATTTCTTCAGTGATGTGATCTATGCGATGGCGCTGGTTATGGCCACCAGCGCGGCTTTGCACGCGCTGTTTTACGGACGGGCGGAAACAGGACGTTGCTGGCGGAGTTGGTTGGGGATAAAAGGAAGGTCATGAAAATCCGTCTCCTTCCCTTTTCAACCCGATGGCTCAAGCGGCTTTTGCCCGCCAGCCTGTTTGCGCGCACGCTGCTGATTATCGTGATCCCGACGATCTTGGCGCTGATTGTCGCGACGTTTGTTTTCTTTGATCGCCATTGGGTTACCACAACGCACCGCTTGACGCACGCTGTGGCGGCGGATATCTCCGTCGTGGTCGAGATGCTGGACCTTATCAAGGACGAGGATCAAAAGACCTCGCTGATCAATCTGGCCGATCGAAAGATGGATCTGTCCGTTACCTATGAAGCGGGGGGGCATCTGTCCAAACGCGTCAAGCGTTATGCCAGTCCCTTGCGCGACATGCTGCGCCGTGCGTTGGATGAGCGCGTGGGCTATCCGCATCTGATCGATATGCGCCGCGCGCCGGATATGGTTGCCGTGCAGGTGGAAATTCCAGACGGCCTTTATACTTTTTATGTGCCGCAACGGCGCATCTACACGCCGACGACCGAGGTATTTATCGGCTGGATGATCGGTAGCTCCATTCTTTTGTCCGGCATTGCGCTTTTGTTCATGCGCAACCAAATTCGCCCCGTGCGCCGTCTGGCCGAAGCCGCCGAAGCGATTGGTAAGGGGCAGGACGTGCCGTGGTTCAAGCTGGAAGGCGCGACCGAGGTGCGGCAGGCCAGCGCGGCGTTGATGGTCATGCGCGACCGTATTCGCCGCTCTATGGGGCAGCGCACGGCGATGTTGGCGGGCGTCTCGCACGATTTGCGCACGCCGCTGACGCGCATGAAGCTGCAATTGGCCATGATGCCGGAGTCGGCGCAGACGCGTGGTTTTGTCTCGGACATCGCGGATATGGAAAAAATGCTGGAGGCCTATTTGTCTTTCGCGCGGGGAGAGGAGGCGGAGCCCGCCGCGCCCGTTGATCTGCCCGCTCTGTTGCAAGAGATTGCGGATGATATGAAACGTCAGAATGTGCCCGTCGCCCTGAAGATTGAAAGCGCGTGCACGGTGGTTCTGCGTCCCCATGCCATGAAGCGCTGCATTGCCAATCTGGTCGGCAACGCCGCGCGTTACGGCAAGAACGCGACCGTAACGCTGGCGCTGCGCGATCATGCGGTGGACATTGTCGTGGATGATGATGGCGCGGGCATTCCGCCGGAAAAGCGCGAGGATGTGTTCCGTCCGTTCATCCGCCTTGATGAATCGCGTAACATGGACACGGGCGGCGTGGGGCTTGGCCTCACCATCGCACGGGATATTGCGCGAAACCACGGCGGCGATGTGGTGCTGGAGGACAGCCCGATGGGCGGTCTCCGCGCGCGCATCTGGTTGCCGGTTTAGGAAAACAAAAAACCCCGCCGGTGATGGCGGGGTTTTTTAATTCAGTGAAACGGACGCGCTGTTAAGAGCGGTCGGCGTCGTCGCTTTCTTCGATATCGACAACGGCATCAACGCCTTCTTCGTCCAATTCATCGATATCTTCGATGACATCGTCGGCTTCGTCCGCGACGACGGGGATATCATCAAGTTCTTCAGGAACCGGCGCGGCCTTGCGCGCTTTTTCCTCAGCCGCCGCACGATGACGGCGCGATTTTGTCAGCGTGTCGGGATCAAACGAGGTGCCGCAACTGGGGCACACGGGTGGGTTCTTCTTCATGTCGTAATAGCGCGTCGCGCATTGCGGGCAGACCCGCTTTAAACCCCATTCTGCTTTCGCCACTTTTAAATCCTCCTGCTCGGAATCATTTGGCCCCTAGAAATCATATTTTTCGAAGGCGTAGTCCTGTTGCACAGAACAGCATTTCTGTCAACGCGCCAATTGGGGAAGGGGCAAAATTAACGAATTAGCGCCTAAAAAACTGTTCAAAACGGCCTTTTTTGCTATAAACATCCCCATGAAACAGATCCAGAACACCCCCCAGCCCCTTTTGTCCCGCCAGACCGGCGCTTTGTGCGGTACCGTCACGCCGCCCGGCGACAAAAGCATTTCCCACCGCTCCATCATGTTTGGCGGCATCGCCACGGGGCGCACCACTGTGCGCGGCCTTTTGGAGGGTGAAGACGTCCTGTCTACCGTCGCGGCTTTGCGCGCTGTGGGAGCACAGATCACCAAGGAGGGCGATGTCTGGACGATTGAGGGTGTCGGGCTTGAAGACCTTGCGGAGCCGCCCAGCGTGCTGGATATGGGCAACAGCGGCACCTCGGCGCGGCTGCTCATCGGTTTGTTCGGGGCGCGTCCGTTCACGACCTTTTTCACCGGTGATGCGTCTTTGTGCAAACGGCCTATGGGGCGCGTGATCGATCCGCTGACCCAGATGGGCGCGACCTTTATGAGCCGGACGGGCGGCAAGTTCCCGCTGGCGGTGCGCGGTGCGGATCAACCCAAGGCGATTACCTATCGCTTGCCTGTGGCGTCGGCGCAGGTGAAGTCTGCGGTGCTGCTTGCGGGGCTAAGCGCGGAGGGCGTGACCACGGTGATTGAGCCCGTTCCCACACGCGATCCGACCGAGCGCATGCTCCGCGCCTTTGGTGCGAACTTGACGATCGAGAAAATGGTGGACGGCGTGGATGCCATCCATCTGGAAGGCCGCCCGACGCTTACGGGGCAGGATATAATTGTGCCAGCGGATATTAGCTCGGCCGCGTTCCCGATGGTGGCCGCGTGTCTTCGCGAAGGGTCCGAAGTTCGCCTGCTGAATGTCGGCATCAATGAACGCCGCGCGGGGATTCTGTTCAGCCTGCGCGAAATGGGTGCCTCCATCACGCTCGAAAACCAGCGCGATGTGTGCGGTGAGCCTGTGGCCGATATTCTGGTGCGTGGTGGTGCGCTGAAAGGTGCGACAATCCCCGAAAGCCGCGTGCCGTCGATGGTCGATGAATATCCCGTGTTGGCGATGGCGGCGGCGTGTGCGTCCGGCACGTCCCGTTTTATCGGGCTTGGCGAATTGCGCGTGAAGGAAAGCGATCGCCTGATGCTGGTGGCCGAAGGGCTCAAGGCATGTGGCGCAACTGTCGAGATTGAAGGTGATGATCTGATTATTCACGGCACTGGCAAGCCGCCGCAGGGTGGTGCCACGATTACCACCGCGCTGGATCACCGCATCGCGATGAGCTTCCTTGTGCTGGGCACCGCCACCGCCGAGCCCATCGCGGTTGACGACGGCTCCGTGATCGCCACCAGCTTCCCGAACTTTGTGTCCATGATGAATGGTCTCGGCGCGGAAGTGGAATAGGAATTAGGGGTCAGTGAAGAAATGGCAGCCCAAAAAGCAATGGGATGGCCGACCTTCGTAGCCAAATTAACCATAACTTTGCCGAAAAATTCTGAAAGTAATATCTATAACTCACAAAAGGTTGCTGCAATTGGGTATAATCGCGGTGTTCGTTAACGTCTTTGTGAGGAAATTATTATGAAAAACGTTTGGGATTTAGCCACACCATCCTCGCTTCAATCCACACCTTCTGTTCTAGCAGACAAGCCATACCACGTTGTCTTGTTAAGCCGCATTCCTGATCACGATATGGTGGCACCAGAAAGAGATGATGATAACTACTGTGATAACTACTGTAACAAGATTGTTGCGTTTAACGAACTGCAGGCCGCAAGCTACCAGCTTTGCACCTTTGATGAACAACGGCGTTTTCATGCCCATTTCGCCGATCCGCAGGCGGCTCCTTTCATGTATGCGGCGCATCCACAGGAGTTGTGGGGGAATTTAAAAGAAATTGTTTCTGTTGTTCCGGCAGATCAAGATGTTTTGATGATAAAGGGGCCCTATTTCAAACAACTCGTTTTTGTTGTTGGCAATGATTGTGAAGCCTACAAATATAAAGCGGCGCTTAACGCGCGTGATCCCTTTATCAGGGAAGCCAAGATTGGTTGTTTTAAGCATGAGATCAATGCTTGCTGTGTCATAGCCTTTACGGGAGAGGCGTTTGGCGAACCCCAACGCAAGTTAACCTGCACAAAAAGCGACCACACTATCATCCATCGCGATGGAACGCCTGTCTTTTTCCGCGAGATCATGGCCAAGCTGCCTCAACGACGCATTGTTGATAAGATTGGAGATTTCTTGCGGGCGAAATGTGCAAAAACCGCGCTGACTCCCTAGATCAATTTCCGATAACCTCTAACCTCCCTTATCCCCCTCTTGGCAGCTTGGTTCCCGCCACGGCACGCGCTTGCAGGAGTTCGCGGCGGAAGGAGAAAAGCTTGGCAGGGCGGCCTTTGTTTAGTGTCGTTTGCGCCTTGGTTTCTTCAACCAATCCTTGCGAGAGGACAAGGCGGCGGAAGTTTTGTTTATGAAGGCGCAGACCCGCCAGGGCCTCCACCGTATTTTGCAACTGTAGAAGCGTGAATTGCGGCGGGAGCAATTCAAACACCACGGGGCGGTATTTGATCTTGGCGCGAAGCCGCGCAATCGCGGTCGCCAAAATGCGGCGGTGATCATGCTTCATCGGTAGACCCGCCGCGATGGGCTTGGCTCCTTTTTTACCGGCACGCGCGGCCTCGTCGATCAGGCCCGCCTCCCACAGCAATTCGTAACGCTGCAAGACAAGCTCTTCGTTCCAGTCGCGAGGATTTTTCGGGAAGTTCACGTCGATGCGCGCCGCGCGGACGCGCTTGGTCGCGGCATCCGGCGCGTCGTTTTTCCATGCATTAAGGTTCTTTTGAATATGTGCCGTGAGTTTGTCCGCGCCGTCCGCGCGGTGATCCTCCCACGGGAAAAACTTGTACCAATCAACGGCAGGAACATCGCCCAAATCCTGCGCCAGCGCGAGATAACCGATGGAGATAATGCGCCGCCCGTCCGTTTCGCGGTCGCGATCGGCAAAGGTGTAGAGTTGTTCGACATAGCCCAGCTGCAAACCGGAATGTTTCGTGACCCACACGCGCAAAGCCTGCTCCAGCTTTTTGTGCTGCACTTCAAGCGGGCCGGAGGGCAAAGCGAGATCGCCCGTCACCGCCACATGCGGCGTGCCGTCCGCGAGGCTAACAATCACCGCGCTTAGTTCAAGGGAGATGGTTTGTTGTTGTGTCATAGAGGGTTAGGACTCTCTTGCCATTATGCTCAAAATGAATATAATCTAAGCCGTGTCGCTTGGCGACTCCTTTTTTATCTCTCCTTAATGCTCAAAAGGAGCATAAGTAATGGCAACAGGTTTTTCCTCCGTTCGCGCTGCTATCGAAGCCACCGCGCCGACCTATGAGCGCGTGAAAAAGATCATCCCGCCCGAAGAATGGGCTGGCTTTGCCGAAGATATCGTTGCCATTCAGCGTTTGAAGAAGGAGCGCAACGCACTCATCCTCGCGCATAATTACATGACGCCCGAGATTTATCATGGCGTAGCCGACATTACCGGCGACTCGCTGGCGCTGGCGCGTAAGGCGGCGGGGCTTGAGGCCGATGTGATCGTGATGGCGGGTGTGCATTTTATGGCCGAAACCGCCAAGCTGCTGAACCCCTCGCGCACCGTGCTGATGCCGGATATGGAAGCGGGCTGTTCGCTGGCCGAGAGCATCACGCCGGAAGATGTGCGCGGCCTCAAGGCGAAATATCCGGATATTCCCGTTGTCACTTACGTGAACACCTCGGCGGCGGTGAAGGCCGAGTGCGATATTTGCTGCACGTCGGGCAACGCGAAGAAGATCGTGGAGTCGCTGGGCGTGCCCGAAGTGATTATGGTGCCCGATGAGTTCCTCGCGCAAAATGTAGCCAAAGAAACAAACGTCAAGATCATCACATGGCATGGGCACTGCGAAGTGCATGAGCGTTTTTCGCCGCAGGAAGTGCGCGATTATCGCACACAGCACCCGAATATCGCTGTGGTGGCGCATCCCGAATGCCCGCCAGATGTTGTGGCGGAAGCTGATTTTTCGGGCTCGACCGTGAAGATGAGCGAATGGGTGGCCTCGCACCATCCGGCCAAGGTGATGCTCCTGACCGAATGTTCAATGAGCGATAACGTCGCCGTCGATCATCCCGACATCGATTTTGTGCGGCCCTGCCAATTGTGCCCCTATATGAAGAAAATTACGCTCAAGAAAATCCGTGCGTCTTTGGAAAACATGACGCAGGCGGTGACGATTCCCGAAGACATTGCGCCCCATGCTCGCCTCGCGGTTGAGCGCATGATCGCGGTGAAATAGATGACCACACCCGTCATTATTGGCGCTGGCCTTGCGGGTCTCACGGTCGCGCTATCGCTCGCGCCCAACCCTTGCATTGTTTTGGGGCGTAAGATGGCGGCGGGTTGGACAAGTAGTGAGCTGGCGCAAGGCGGCATCGCGGCAGCGGTGGGCGCGGATGACGCGCCTGTTTTTCATGAGAAAGATACCCTCGCGGCGGGTGCAGGCCTGTGTGATCAGGCTGTCGTTCACGCGATTACGGAAGATGGGCCGCGCGCGATTGCGCAGCTGCGGGCGTGGGGCGTCGTGTTTGATTTGGATGCCAATGGCGCGCTCAAAACGGGACTGGAGGGCGCGCATTCGCGCCGCCGCGTGGTGCATGCGGAAGGCGACTCGACGGGCGCTGCGGTGATGCGGGCTTTGGTGGCGCGTGTTCGTGCGACGCCGTCGATTACGGTCATTGAAGATGTCGAGGTGATGGATGTGGCGGCAACGGATGGTTGCGTTACGGGCGTTGTGTACCGCAACCGCGCAACCGATGAAATCCAAACCATCGAAACAAACCGCGTTGTGCTGGCGACGGGAAGCGCCTGCGCGCTGTGGCAAAACACGACGGTGCCGCTCGGCTCGTGGGGGCACGGGCTTTTGCTGGCATCGCGCGCGGGGGCGCGATTGCGCGATCTGGAGTTTGTACAGTTTCACCCCACCGCGCTGGATGTCGGGTGCGACCCCATGCCGCTGATTAGTGAGGCGGTGCGCGGCGAGGGGGCTCGCCTCGTGAATGATTGCGGTAAGAACTTTATTGAAGAGCTTGCGCCGCGCGATGTGGTGGCGCGGGCCATTCATGCGCAGATTGCCTCTGGCCGCCGTGTGTTTTTGGATGCCCGCGCGATTGCGGATTTTGCCGCGCATTTCCCGACGGTGTTTGATCTGTGCGCGAAGGGTGGAATTGATCCGACGCGCGATATGATCCCCGTGCGTCCTGTTGCGCACTACCACATGGGCGGTATTGAAACGGACAGCGCGGGCGCGACGACTGTGCGCGGCCTCTGGGCGTGCGGCGAATGCGCCGCGACGGGGCTTCATGGGGCGAACCGTCTGGCGAGCAATTCCTTGCTTGAGGCCGTCGTGATGGGGCAACGGGTGGCGGGTTCCATTAACACAACTGTTATCCTGCCGAAGGGCGGGATCCATGGGGCTCGAAACCCAAATGACTTTTTTACCCCTTTGGATCCCGCCCTTCGGTGGGATGACGAAGGGATCAAAAAAGACACCCCCGAAACCATCGCTAAGGTACGGGCGATTATGACGCGCTTTGTCGGCGTGCGGCGCGATGCGGCGGGGCTCCAAAGAGCGATTGACGAACTTGCGGCGCTTGAAGCCGTTTCGCCGCGCGCCCAAGTGGGCTTGATGATCGCCCGCGCGGCGTTGGCGCGTACCGCCAGTGTCGGCGCGCATTACAGAATGGATGAAACGAGGGAACATGATGATCGAAACGTTGCCTGATGTGATGTTGGCCGAGATTGTGACAGCGACACTGCGTGAGGATCTGGGGCGCGGCGGCGATATCACGTCGCAGGCGTTGATCCCTGCGGATAAGATGTGGAACGCGGCGCTTGTGGCGCGCGGCGAGGGCGTTGTGGCGGGGCTTGCTCTGGCGCGGTCGGCATTTACACAGATGGACGAAAAGGCGCTGTTTACGCCACGCAAAGCCGATGGCGACGCGGTGAAAACAGGTGATGTGCTGGCCGAAATCTCCGGTAATGCCCGCGCTTTGCTGGCCGCCGAGCGTACGGCGCTTAATTTCCTGTGTCATCTGAGCGGGATTGCCACACTTACGCGCCGCTATGTAGAGGCTGTCAAACCGCATAAGGCAAAAATCTGTTGCACGCGCAAAACCACGCCGACTTTGCGTTTCTTGGAGAAATACGCGGTGCGAGCGGGCGGTGGCGCAAACCACCGCTTTGGTCTGGATGATGCCGTACTCATCAAGGATAATCATATCGCTGTTGCGGGTAACGTACGCAGCGCCGTGATGAAGGCGCGCGAAGCCGTCGGCCATATGGTCAAGATCGAGGCCGAGGTGGATACGCTTGACCAGTTGCGTACGCTTCTCGATGCGCCGGTCGACGTGGTGATGCTGGATAATATGACGCCCGCGCAGATGACCGAGGCTGTTGCGACTGTAGCGGGGCGTTTTACGCTGGAGGCTTCCGGCGGTGTTACGCTGGACACTGTCGGCGCTATTGCTGCGACGGGCGTTGATGTGATTTCGGTGGGGGCGCTGACTCACAGCGCGCCGATCCTCGATATCGCGCTGGATGATGCGGCTTAATTGCCGCTTTTGCCGCTGCGCACAACGCTTTCCACGATAAAGTGGGGGCGGTTTTTGGATTCGATATAGAGGCGGCCCAGATACTCGCCGACAACGCCAAGGCAAATCAGCTGCACGCTGCCCATTACAAGGACAACCACCATCATACTGGTCCAGCCTTGCACGGCCACACCGGCCATCCATGACACGATAACGTAAATCAACAACGCCAGCCCGCCGAGGCCGAACAGGGCGCCGCCATAGGACGCCAGACGCAGCGGCACGGTGGAGAAGCTTGTGATGGCATCCAGCGCGAAGTGGAACAAGCGGCGCGTCGGGTACTTTGTTTTGCCCGCAAGGCGCGCATGACGCTGATAGGGAAACGCAACCTGTGTCAGGCCGATCCAGCCGATCATGCCGCGCAGAAAGCGGCATTGCTCTGGCATTTTGTTGAGAATATCGATAGCGCGGCGGCTGATAAGGCGGAAATCGCCGGTGTCTTTGGGAAGCGTCGTATCGGCCAAACGGCCAAACACGCGATAAAACAGGCGCGAACAGGTCTTTTTAAACCATGTCTCGCCGTCCCGCGCGACGCGCTGGCCGTAAACGACATCCGCCTTGGTTTCATCCATGACTTTCATCATGTCGGCCAACAGCTCCGGCGGGTCTTGCAAATCGCCGTCGATCAACAAGGTGCGCTGACCGGTGCAGAGCGATAGTCCCGCCGTGAGAGCGATCTGTTGCCCATAGTTGCGAGACAGGTTGATGGCGACGATTTGCGGCATCGTCTCCGTCAGCGCGCGCATCACGGCAAGCGTCGCATCGGTCGAGCCGTCATTGACGAGCAAGATTTCAAAGTCCGCGCCGACGACCTTATGACACGCCGCGCCAACCCGTTGACACAATTCATGGAGCCCTTCGGCTTCGTTATGACACGGAACGACGACGGA
>DNGD01000062.1:8212-11969 GCA_003486725.1 Rhodospirillaceae bacterium | reverse complement strand
GAGACCTATCATCTGCAAGAAGCCTTCCAGCGTTTCCATGAGGAGTTCAACGAGTGGGGCGTCTATGTCATTCTAGCCAAAGGCCTGACGCCCATTCCATTCAAGCTGGTGACCATCGCCAGCGGCGTGGCCGCGCTTCCCATTTTACCGTTTGTGCTGGCCTGCATCGCCACGCGCGCGGCGCGGTTTTATCTGGTGGCCGGTCTGGTGCGTAAGTTCGGGGAGCCCATCCGCACATTTGTCGAGAAATACCTAAACTGGGTCGCGCTGGGCGTTCTGATCGCCATTATCTTCGGCTTTTGGCTGGTTTTGGGGTAGGGCGTGTCCTCGTCGTTAACCAGTTTGTTGCCTTTTATGCTTGCCATTTGACATCCCCCCGCTGGACTCGCTATAAGCCCCCTATTCCCGAGAACGTGGATCTCTTCGGTTTTGTTTAAAAAACCGCAAGGACATCCCGTCTCTTCCACGGTGGAAGGGGCCTATCGGGACAAAATGGCTTCGTCGGCCTTTAGCCGCGCTTTGCCCAGATATAATAGGAAGTCAACATGACGAAACGTCTTGAGTCCAAGCATAAAATCGACCGCCGCCTCTCCGTCAATCTTTGGGGTCGCGCCAAGAGCCCTCTCAACAAACGCGATTATCGCCCCGGCCAGCACGGCCAGCGCCGCACGAAGCCTTCGGATTACGGCGTGCAGCTGCTCGCCAAGCAACGCTTGCGCGGTTATTACGGCAACGTCGGCGAACGCCAGTTCCGCCGCTATTATCAAGAAGCCATGCGTCGCAAGGGCGACAACGGCGAAAACTTGATCCAATTGCTGGAGCGCCGCTTGGATGCCGTCGTTTACCGCATGAAATTCGCGGCGACCGTTTTCGCTTCGCGCCAGCTGGTCAACCATGGCCACATCCTTGTCAACGGCAAGAAGGTCAACATCTCGTCTTATCAAGTCAAGGACGGCGATGCGATTGAAGTGCGCGGCAAGGCTAAGCAGATGGCGACCGTTATTATGGCGTCCCAGCTGACCGAGCGCGACGTTCCCGCTTATATCTCTGTCGATCACAAGGAAATGAAGGGCGCGTTTGTTCGCACCCCGACGATGGACGAAGTTCCTTATCCTGTGCAGATGGAGCCGAACCTCGTTATCGAATTCTATTCGCGCTAAGCTTTCGCTTATCGCTGCAGCAAGGGCGGGGAGAGCAATCTTCCCGCCCTTGTTTTATGTTTTGTTACGGGTTAGCACCCGCCCTCTTACCCAAAAACAAAAGTGATGAAAGCAAAACACCTTGAATCGCCTTACCTTTTGATTTTGTTTAATTTTAATTGCTTTCAGGGCAAGTAGCGGTTAATATATCCTTAAGATAAAAAGAATTTGACCAGACTTTCCTGCAAGAATTTTCTCTTATACGGAGAATCCCATGTTGATGAAGTTTTTGAAATCAAAGAGAAACCCAAGTGAAACCGCCTACAGCAACTTTTTGGCGGATGGCGTCTCATCGTATCTCATTATCCAAAATAGCCCCCATCGTCCGCATGAGTTTCATCTTCCCATGAACAACCTTAATGATCAGCTGACCCCCCGATAATTTTCCCTTTCTACAATCTTTTCAACGCGCCCCAAACGGGCGCGTTTTTGTTTTGCCTTGTAAATCAACCGCCTGACCCCATTTATGGGCCGTTAGATTCAATTTTATCAATATCTTAACATTCATCAACCCTTAAGCCTTTTATGGTATCAATGGATCTATAAGAAGAAATTATTTGGGAGCTTCCCGATGTTTTATGTTCAAAATGGTCCTTATCAAATTCACGGGCGCAAGGCTTATGCCATCACAGCCATCGAAGTCACGGGCGGTGGCCGCGTGATTCCCATCTGGCTTGAGGAATTTTTGGGCGAGGTAAAACTTTACGTGAAGCTGGCGGGTCAAAGCCTGTTGCAAATCGCCGTGGCCATCAAAGGCAAGGGCGCGTCACTGTGCGATTGTCTGACCGCCGCCGCGCAAGCCGAGGAGAAACGATCGCAAAGACCGAAGAGCGGTCTGGTCTCACGGCTGCTTAATCTAAACCGTTGACGCATTAGTCTCTAGCGACCATGCGCCCTAACCGTCCGCCACCCAAAATATGCACGTGGTAGTGCGGCACTTCCTGTCCGCCATTCACGCCGCAGTTAGAGATCAGGCGATAGCCGCCCTGCTCCACGCCAATCATCTCAGCCACTTTTCCGACCGCGCGGTGAAAGCCGACAAGCTGCGCTTCGCTCGCCTTTTGTGAAAAGGCCGCATGATTTTCAAACTCACCCTTGGGAATGACCAGCGCATGTACGGGCGCGGCGGGCTGGATGTCATGAAAGGCCAGCGCAAAATCATCCTCATAGATTTTCTTGCACGGAATGTCCCCGCGCAGGATTTTCGCAAAGATATTGTTGGGATCATAGGTCATGGCAAGTCTCCTTTAAATCATAACAAGCAAGTCGTTCATTGTAACACGCTCTGCCGAAGCGGCCAATATCACTCAGTCAACGCAAGCGACCGCGCATAGACCTCTTTCTTTTTCAAGCCAAGCTTGGCCGCGACGGTCACCGCCGCGTCCTTGACGCTCATCGTCTCCAGCGCGAGCCTTAATTCATCATCAAGGTCAAGCACGGGCGTTTCCGAAAGGCTTTCGCCCGCTTCGACAAGGATCACGATCTCGCCCTTCGGCGCGTCTCGCTCCGCATAATAATCCGCTAGCTCGCCCAGTGTGCCCGCTTTAATTTCCTCATAAAGCTTCGTCAGCTCACGCGCGACGACCACGCGGCGGTTCGAAGCGAAAACAGTCTTCATAACGCCCAATGTCGTGGACAGCCGGCGGGCGGATTCATAAAACACCAGCGTGGCGTCAATACCGGCCACTTCCTTCAGCGCCGTTTTCTGCGCCGCCGTCTTGGTCGGCAAAAAGCCGACAAACATAAAATGATCCGCTGGAAGGCCGCTGCAGGTCAGCGCGGTGAGAACGGCGCTAGCGCCGGGCAAGGCTATCACGTCAAATCCGTTTTCGCGGCACGCCCGCACCAAACGAAAACCAGGATCAGAAATCAGCGGCGTGCCCGCGTCGCTCACCAGCGCGATCCGCTCGCCCGCCATCAAGCGGCGCAAAATATCGGTGATCCGAAACTCTTCATTATGGTCATGGCACGAGATCAAAGGCTTTTTGATTCCAAGGCGATGGAGAAGACCGCCCGTCACGCGCGTGTCCTCACAAAACACCGCATCGGCCTGAGACAGCGCCCAAAGCGCGCGCAAAGTCAGATCGCCCAGGTGCCCGATGGGCGTCGCGATCACATAAAGAGCGGGCGCAAGGTATGATGGTTTACTTGTCGCGTCATCTTGGTTAGCTTGGAGGAGCGTTTGACACCAGAGGGCGAAATCCGGCCATGCACATTTTCCATCCCCGTCGTTCCGTATCGAAGCGTTTTGCGTTTTTGTCATGGGCTTTGCTGTTGACCTTACTGGTTGGCGGCTGTTCGTCCTTGCCTTCCATCATACAGGATAACGACGCGATCTCAACGCCCGAGGCAAAGGCCGCCGCGCAGCAACAGGCCATGGCGCAGCAACCCGCCGCCTATCCAGTGCGCAGACCCCCGTCCGCCATGGGGACGGCGCAGACGCCAACCCCTGCGGTCGCCAACAAGGTTAAGGTCGCCCTGCTCGTTCCGTTAAGCGGCAAAAGCGCCTCCCTTGGGCAGGCGATGGCGAATGCGGCGCAGTTGGCCGTGTTTGATAT
>DNGD01000062.1:0-8193 GCA_003486725.1 Rhodospirillaceae bacterium | reverse complement strand
CGGCGCAAACCTTGTGATTGGGCCCCTCTTCGCCGGCGATGTCGGCGCGGTGAAGCCCGTTTTGCAGCCCACCGGCATCAGCATGCTGGCTCTTTCAACCGATGTGTCCTTGGCGGAAACAGGTGCCTATGTCATGGGCTTTGCGCCTGCGCCCCAAGTGGATCGCGTTGTCGATTACGCAGCGGCCAAGGGCCTTCGTCGTTTTGCCGCCATCGTGCCGCCCGGCCCCTATGGCAAACTGGTCATGGCGTCATTTGAAAACGCGGTGGAGCGGAACAACGGCTATATCGTCGCGCAGGTCGCGCCTTCCAACATTAACGAACTGACGGCGAACAAAGACCGGATCGAGGCGATTTTTGTTCCCTTTGCCGGCGTGACATTGCGCACCATTGCGGCGCAACTCACCACCGCCGGTTTTGAGCGCGGCCAAGTTCGCCTGCTGGGCACTGGCCTGTGGGACGAGCCGAATATCGCGGAAGGCCAAGCCTTGCTGCAAGGCGGCTGGTTCGCCGCTCCTGAACTTTCGGCGCGGGAGCGCTTTATCGACAAGTACAAGGAAACCTACGGCGCCACACCGCCGCGTCTCGCCACGCTGGCCTATGACGCAACCGCCCTTGCCGCCGTTCTGGCACGTCACGGCATGCGTTATGATCAAGCGTCGCTTACTTCTTCTTCCGGTTTTGCGGGGTTGGACGGCGTGTTCCGCCTGCGGATCGGCGGCCAGATCGAGCGCGGTCTTGCGGTGATCGAGCTGACGGAGGGTGGGCAGCACGTGATTGATCCCTCACCGTCCACCTTCTCGGCGCGGTAAAAACTAATCCTGACGCAACGCGCGGACGAGGGATTCAAAATCCGCCAACGATAGTTCCTCGGCGCGTTTTTCAGGGCTGATCCCCGCACGCGCCAGCAGCGCCTCTCCCCCCATCGATTTCAAACTGGAGCGTAGCATTTTGCGGCGCTGGCCAAACGCGGCGGCGGTGACGGCCTCCAACGTTTTCAAATCGACATCTTGTGGGCGATTTTTGCGCGGCGTCAAATGCACCACAGCGGAGTCGACCTTGGGCGGCGGCGTGAACGCACGCGCCGGAACCTTCATCACGCGCCTTGCATCGGCGCAGAATTGCGTGATCACGGACAGACGGCCATAGGCCTTGCTGTTTGGCGCGGCGACTAGACGATCTACCACCTCGGCCTGAAGCATCAAGGTTAGGCTTTGGAACTGATCCATCGCGGACAGCCACGACAGCAACAGCGGCGTGCCGACATTATAAGGCAGATTGGCGATAATCGCGCGCGGCGCTTTTGCAAGCGCAAGGACATCTTCCTTCAGCGCGTCACCTTCGATCAGCGTAAAGCGCTTGGGGAAGCGCTCGACAAGGTTTTGCAACGCGGCCACGCAGCGGCGGTCTTTTTCAATCGCGGTCACCTGCGCGGCGACGCTGCCCAAAAGCGCGCGGGTTAACCCGCCGGGGCCGGGGCCGATTTCGATGACATGCACGCCCGCCAAATCGCCCGCTTCTTTCACGATGCGCTGCGTCAAATTCAGATCGAGAAGGAAATGTTGCCCCAGCGCTTTATGCGCCGCAAGGCCATGCGCCGCGATCGTTTCACGCAGCGGCGGCAAGCCTTCCAATAAAGAAGCAGGAGATGTCAACGGGCGGCTCGCTTACTTCATCCGGACGTCGATAAACGCGTTCTTGCGCAAATCGCGCAAGAGACGACGCGCCTGAAGCTCCATTTTCTCCGAGCCGATAGCCGCGCGGATCGCATCGCGGTTGATGTTTTCCTCTGGCACCGTGCGGCCACAGACGAACACCATCAACGCACCCTTATCCGTTGCCATCGCGTCGCTGCCCTGCCCTTCGGGGATCGAGGCAACCTTGCTGGCGAGCCACGCCGGCGCTTCGGCCAGCTTGACTTCGCCCAGATCCTGCCAGCGCCATTGCGGGAAGCGATTGGAAATCGTCGAGGTCAACGACGCGCAATCCGTCACGGATCGGCGGATGGTTTCCGCTTCGGCCAGCAGCGCCTCCTTACCCGTTTCAGGGGTAAAGGGACGGAAAATCTGTTGAAGCTTGACGGTCATATTCTTGACGTCGCCCAGCGCAATCACGCGGCGATCGCGCATGCCCAGAATGTGGTAGCCGCTGGCGCTGCGAATGGGCCCGCCGACTTCGCCGGGATTAAGCAATTGAAGCGCCTTGTCAACCTCTGGCGCCAATTGTCCGATTTGAATCCAGCCCAGATCACCGCCCACGGAGGCACCCAGCCCTTGGGAGAATTGCCGTGCGGCCGCGCCAAAGACCGCGCCGCCCTTGATCTGTTCGACCAGCTTGTCGGCCAAGGCTTTGACTTCCGCTTCGTCCTCCGGCTTGTCGACAGCCAAGAAAATCTCGCTGACCAGATGTTCTTGTTTGCCGGCACCGGCGCGCATGCGCCCGATCACCGCGTCGATTTCATCCTCGCCGATGTCGATGCGTGGGCGCACATCGCGCATCACGATCTTGTTCCATGTGATCGCCGCCCTGATCTGCGCCTTCATCGTAGCGGGCGAGATTTTGTTGCTGCGCAAGAACGCGGCCATATCGCCGCCGGGGATTTTGTTTTCCTGCGCCAGACGCCCCATAGCCTTTTCGATCTCGTCATCCGTGACGGTGATGCCGCTCTTCTTGCCTTCCTGCAACTGGATCTGCTCTTCAATCAGGGTGCGTAGCACCTGTGGCATCAGCCGCCTTTGCGCTTCGGGCGAGTCCGGCATGCCAGCAGAAAGCAGTGCCAAGCCAAGGCGCGCGCGTAAATCGGTAGAAGTGATGATCGACTCATTGACCACCGCCACGATGCCTTGCGTCATCCCCGAAGAAGCGGGGGCGCTTGGTTGCACGCTCGGCTGAATCCGTTGCGCGTGCGCGGGCATGGCGGTCAGGAGGGAAACGGCGAGGCACAGAAATAAAGACTTATTCATGGATCAAGAGCCCTTGTAAAAGAGGGAATATGTTTAAGCCTGCTAAACGGGCAAAAAGCCAAAGCCAGACCGGATTATGGACAGGTTCTTAGCCATCTTCAAGATAAAGTAACGTGGCCTGCCCCCCCACCAAAGCGGCCAATGGAATCGCCCATGCGGCCAAGATAACGGGCAGGGTCTGGTTTTCGCCCAGCGCGGCGACGACATTGTTTAATGAAAAGACCACGCTGCCCACGAACATACCGGCCATCATGGCGTTCAGGATGCCGCCCCGCCTGTTAAGCCTGAGGGAAAAGGCCGCCGCAAAGAAGACCATGGCGCAGAGCATTATCGGCTGCGCCAACAGGGTTTGCAGCTTTAGCTCATGGCGGACCGGCGGCAGGCCGATGCTGCGCAGGGCGCGTATAAAGCGCGGCAAATGCCAAAGCGAGATGGTATTCGGCGCGGCCATGCTCTCTTGAATCTTCTCGAAGGTCAGGGAGGTGGGGAGGGTATGGCTCTCTTTTTGAGACGGCAGCTCACCATCCCAGTTAAACCACGGGTTGGAAAGGGACCATTCGCCCTTAACCAAAACGGCCTCTGGCGCATCGATCCGCCCCAGATAGACGTTGTTCTTGTCATAAACGAACACGATCACGGGGCGCAGCGTAAGGGGATCCATGGTCGAGACCTGATCGGCATGAAGCAAATAGCGGCGCTCCTTATCCTCCTGCCGCAGCCACAGACCCGCCCCCGTCAGCTCCAACGTCGCGCGGGGGTGCAGATACTTGGTCTCCATCTCCTGATACCGCGCGGTCATATGCGCGCCCACGGGGTTGATCGTGGTGACGTTGATCACGCCGAAAAACAGGGTTACGACAAAAGCGGGAGCCAAAAACTGCCACGCCGATACACCGGCCGCACGGGCGACGATCAATTCCTGACTGCGCGTCAGCCGCCAAAAGGTGAACATGCTGGAAAATAAAACGACAAACGGCAAAATCTTGTCGATCGTGTCGGGCATTTTATACGCGCCCATCCGCAGCACGATCCCCAAGGTCGTGTCTTGCAAATCAGCGGTACGGCGCATCAGCTCGGCCACCTCGAACAGATAGATGATCCCCGTCAGCCCGACAAAAAAGGCCAAGAACCAGATAAGGTATTGCCGACCCAGATAGTGAAAAAGCGTCCAGCCCTTGATCATGTGGCCCCCTTGGCGCGAGGAAACCAGTCGGGGAGCGCAGGCGCTTTCAGCAAATACAGGCAAAGCGGCACGGGCGCGAGGATAATGAGATAAAGGAGTGGCGCGACCCACGGATACTTGCTGATCTGCGAGACCAGTCCGAGCATCGCCGCCTGAACGATGACGATGCAGGCGGCAGCCAGAATGACGCGGCGCGTCATGCCACGCCGGTTAAAGTCCCCGATCAGGATAACCGTGACCCCGATAATCGCGAAGGTCAGCGCCAGAAACGGCCCCGCAAGGCGTTGATGGATCTCGGCGTAAATCTTGCCCCGTCCCTTGCTGGTCATCTCCGGCGTTTCACGCGCCTTGATAAGCTGCCCCACGGAAAGCTCGCGCGGATCGGGCAGGCGGGCATCTTTCTCGCTTTTCAGCAACTGCAAATCCAGAACATAGCGATCGAAGTCAAGCTGCTGCAGACGCCCCGACGCCACGTCGACCTCTTGGCGTTTGCCTTCGAACACCACAACCTGCGGGATGCCATGCTCGACGGTAAACAAGCCGCGCTTGGCCATGATCGTCACGGGCTTTTCCGGTGAGCGGATGTCATGTACCAGAATATCCTGTAGCCCGCCATTTCCGCTGCGGCGGCGCGCGTAAAAGGTGAGGCCGTCGGCAATATCGTTGAACACACCGGGGCGGATCATCACGGCGGAATATTCATCGCGCACTTGATATTGAAGGGAAACCAGCGTGCGGTTGGCCGCCGGTGTGACCCACAAGGTCAACAGCCCCCCCAGCAGCACCATGACCCCGCCCATCATGATCGCGGGCGTGGCAAGGCGCATGGAGCTGAGGCCCGCGGTGCGCATGACCACGATTTCGCTGTCCACCGCGAATTTGTGATAGATGAAAAGGACGGCAATCCCCAAAGAGATCGGCACGATCAGCGGCAGGAAAGTGGGGATCATCAGCCCCATCAGCTGGAAAAACACGAGGATCGAGCTGGAATTGTCGATGACAAAGGACAGCATGCGGAAGGACTGCGTAAACAAAACAACAAAACTGACCGCGACTGCGGAAAACAGAAACGCGATAAGAATTTGCCGAAACAGATAAAGATTGATCCGTGGGATCAAGACACGCCCCTTTTGCAACCAAGCGATGGGTCAGACTTTTGCCGGCCTGTTGTTCAGGCCGCAACTATACCGCGCTTTGAAATCCCGCGCACGCCTTTTTGAAAGAAAAGGGAGGAAAAACAATCTAGGAGCCATCAGCTCTTAGGACTTGTTGGCGACCTTTACCGCCTTGTTGTCTGGCTGACGCTCGGGCAAGGGGGCTTCCACCTTGTCTTGCGTGTCGTCTTGAGCCCCGTCAGGAGTTGCGGTTTTTTTATCCAAAAGACCATGGAACTCTTGCTTGATCTTGTTCTGGCCTTGTTTGAACTGCGCCAAGGTCTTGCCTTCCAGAACACGACCAACGGGCATGCTGACGCTCATCGGGTTGACCTGACGACGATCAACCATGACTTCGTAATGCAAATGAGGGCCGGTCGAGCGTCCCGAATTGCCGACAAACCCGATCACATCGCCCTGATTGACGCGCGCGCCCGGATACATCCCCTTGGCAAAGCGGCTCATATGCGCATAGGCGGTCTGGGTTCTGTTATTGTGACGAAGGCGGACATAACGGCCATAGGCACCGTTAAACTGAGCCATTTCAACGACGCCGGAACCGGCCGCATAGATCGGCGTTCCCATCGGCGCCCCGAAATCGGCGCCCTTATGCATTTTCGAATAGCCAAAGAGCGGGTGGATGCGCATTCCAAACTTCGAGGTCATGCGGGCGCCTTCAACCGGTGTGCGAAGCAGAGCGCGCTTGACGCTGCGACCGCGCTCGTCGAAATAATCGACCGCGCCATCACCGAAAGTCACACGATAAAGAGGCCGTGCCTTGCCGTTCACAACCAAGGCGGCATAGATAATCACGCCCTGCCCGATGGGTGTGCCGTCCTTGGCCGTCGGCTGGTCATATAAAACTTCGAACCTGTCGCCCGCCTGAACGTCACGTTGGAAATCGACTTCATGCGAATAGGCGCGGATCAGGGCAGCCATAATCGCGCGCGGCACGCCTTCGCGTTCACCAGCGCCGTAAAGCGAACCCTTGATGACGCCCGACGCCGCGACGCGCTGACGTTCAATGGGGGTATTCTTCATTTCGGCCAGATACTCGCCGTTTGGCTGGCGGGTGATTGACACTTCTTTTGTAGGCTCCGGCGCAAAGCTTAGTGCGTTCAGCGTGATCTGCTCGCCAAGGCGCGTGATCGAAAGCGTGACTTCTTCACCGGCCTTCAGCTTGCGGTGGTCATAAACCTTGCCCAGCGCCTCGGCGGCGGCCAGAGAATCCTCTTGCGGAATGGCGGCATCAAGCAGCATGCGCGAGAACGTACGACCCTGTCCCAATTCGACGACACGCGTCACGTTTTCGGGCTTGGCCGCGACAACGGCGGCGGCGAGGCTTTGAACTTCGCTGGCGGTTTCAGTCACAGCCTGCACGGGCGCAGAACTGGTTAGTTCCGCGACGACGGGCGTCGCCGCCCGCACGAAATCATCGGCGCTGCCGGTTAGACTTGGCATATAGTAATGCCCCGTCATACCGACGCCGAGAATTATTATCCCTGTAAGTAAAAGTGAGGCGGTTCTGCGAATCTGTAAAGTATTCGCGTGAACAGAGCCTAGACGAACATAAACCAAGCGATTGTTCCGTAGTTGTTGAGCCGGAAAGCTTCCTTCAAGGGCCGGAGAATGTCTTTTATGACTTGGCCTGTCAACAACCATTTCCTGAAGTTTCTTGCCCCCGCGTGGGAAATGGCCAAAAAGCTTTGCGCGGCTCTTGGTCTATTGTTTGATATTCATAGATATTTCTTATCCATCGCTAGCCAAAATGGCAAAGGCTTGACTGTTGCAATCTTGCACAACAGCCATTTTCTACGTAATTTTATTGCAAGGCTACGGCTAGCTTTTCCATAGTGGCCGGCCAAAAAGCAGGGACAACCCACCAGGAGGGGTGCTCCTTATAGAGGGTGGCGGCGGCTTGTTTCGCGCTGGAGCGGTCCGCATAAATACCGAAACAGGTCGCGCCACTGCCTGACATCCGCGAAAGCAGGCACTCCTGCGTTCCCACAATCGCCGTCAGCACCTTTTGAATGTCGGGACATAATCCGATGGCGGCCTCGGTCAGTGAATTGGTGCGCGCCGCAAGCAACGTCGCCAAATCCTGCACCGTCTCGGGCGCGACGTGAAACGGTGCGGGCGGCGTAAACGCGCCGCCTCTGGCCTTGAACACGGACGGCGTCGAAAGCCCTTTGTTCGGATTGACCAGCACGATATGCGTGAGCGGCAATGTCGGCGCGGGAGAGGTCACGTCGCCGATCCCTTCGAAATAACAGCTTTCCGCCGCGATGCAGCACGGGACATCCTGCCCCAACAGCGCCGCGATCTCGTGCAGCAAGGGCGCGGTTGGCGGCAACTTCCAGTACGCGGCCAAAAGGCGCAGAGCGGCGGCGGCATCCGTCGATCCGCCCCCGATGCCGGACGCGATCGGAAGGTTCTTCGTCAATGTAAGCCGGACATTCAGCGGCTTGTCCAGCGCCTTGGCCAGCATCCGCGCCGCGCGCACGGCCAGATTGTTCTCGCTGTCCTGCCCCGCCAGCACGGCGGCCATAGGCCCCTCGATCACAAAATCAAAGGCAGGCGCGGGCGTCAGCCGCAGCCGATCGCCAACATTCGTAAAAGCCACAAGGGAGTCGAGAAAGTGATAGCCGTCCACCCGCCGCCCCGTGACGTGCAGGTAAAGATTGATTTTGGCGGGCGCCAAGGTTTCCAAAAGGGGGGGTTCAAGCATGGGCGGCAGATTACGCGCAAAGCCGCCATAAAGAAAAGAACGATTTCACCAATCGCTCTTCCGTCCGTCTTACATCGGCTCGGGCGTGTTCTTGTGATGGTGCTGGTTTTGGTTGTTCAGCGTGTGCTTTTGCGCGGGGGTGCGAACCAGCGCCTTGACGTGCTGG
>DNGD01000100.1 GCA_003486725.1 Rhodospirillaceae bacterium | reverse complement strand
CTTTGTTTGAATAAGGTTATCCATTCATCGCCTCCGGCTTTTGCGCCGATAAAAGTATCGGAAACATATAAAACACCATCCCTAGGAGACCAAAGGGGCCGACCACATCAATCTCTACAAACGACCGAGTGAAAAATAAGACAGAAAACGAAAAACAGAACACCGGCACAAGCGACGGGCGTTCTTTCAAAATCAGGCGCGTGCTTTGCACAAGGTTTCTAATCATAATAAAACCAATAAGCGCGAAACCTGCAAACCCAAAATCAACGAACATCTGGACATAGGTATTATGAAAATGAAAACCGCCCCGTATGGGAATAAAATACATATCCCACAAAAACTCGGCGTCCGGATTACCTTGCGTCCAAAAAGCGTTGTAGCCCTGACCCAAGAAAGGATTGCGCATCCCGATCTCGATACCCTTCTCCCACAAATAGGTTCGACCTGTAAGGGTCGCATCGCGGCCTGTTGCTTCGAACAACACGTTCTGCCACCCCATGGCAAGCCCAATCAAGACGATTGAGGCGATGACGATCAAGGCCAGAACAAACAAAAAAGAACGTCCTTTTGCCCGAAAAACATGAACGAACCTGACCAAGACCAAGAACGACCATGCGGTCAATAAAGCAAGGACAGAGGAAGAAGATCTGGACTGAACCAAAGCAACAAAGCCGATAATCGCGGTCAAGACTCCTAGCCATCTTTCACCACTCCACCCTTTTGAAAACCAAAAGAGAGGCAGGGCAGCGATCAACGCAATATCCGCGTAAAGCCCTACCGTATTTTTCGACCCGAAATAACCGACCAATGCATAACGGCTGGAAAATGGATCACCGCTATAGCGACCGCTCGCAATGGCAATGAGCAAAACAACAACGGTTCCCCATGCGATGCCCTTAATCAAACTTGGCAGGGGGATAACCCGCGCCATAATGATGGCACAGGCAATCGTCGAGGCAAATTCAAGTCCCGTATACAATGTTTGCCCTGCCGTCTGTGACCAAAGTGCGGACGCACAAACCAGTAGGGCGAACATAACCCCCGGAACAATTTCTTTGGAAGGTCTGAGCGCAAACGTGCCCTTGTACCATGTGCGCGAGAACCACAACGCATAATAGAAAAGTATGGGCACAGCTCCAAACCAGTACGCATAGGAAGTCACGATCATTGACGCGGCCACCGTCAACGTCGCCTGCATATCCGGCAGTTGAGAGGCGGTTGGTTGTGCGGCTTTATGTTCCTGATAGCGTTTTGAAAGACTGACGAAGGCGGGTTTACTCATCGCATGCCCCCTAAGGCCCGCTGCAACCTCACCCACACGGCACGCCAGAGGTGGCGGGGGACGAGAGGATGTGCAAGCCATGTGGCGAGTACGGCGCGCAGGTCGCGGCGCTTGAGCGCGTCCACAAAAAGCGTAAAGGCGCGCGCCTCGTTAAGTCGTCGCGTGCGTTTCGCTTGCGCCTTTACCGCAGTGCTCGTCAGCGTGTGCCGCGCGAGAAACTTTTGATCGCCAGCGGCAATGCGGCCTATATCGTCCAGCGAAAGCCTATGTGAGATCGAGCCTGCCCGCGCCGTGTAATGATACCCCGCCGCCGCCTCCACAACGCACACCGCACAGCTGGCCAGCGCCTCAGCCATCAACATATAATCCTCACCGATGCGAATGTTCGGATCATAATGCAGCGCGTGATCGCGCAGAAATGTCGTCGAAAAGACGGGGTTCAAGTAGCCCAAGGCCTCACCGCCGCCCAGAAAACACTGGTTACCTTGAATGAATCGCGCCAGATCAAGGCGCTTCATTGCCGCAAAACGGACGGGCTCGAACATCGGATAGACCGCGCCATCAGCCTCGCGGCGCACTTCCAGATTATCCACGACAATGTCGGCTTTTTCTGCGCGAGCGCGGCGCACAAGGCGCGCCAAACGATCCGGCTCCATCGTGTCGTCACCATCCAAAATCGCGATCCACTCCCCCGTGGCCAGATCAAGCCCCGCATTGCGCGCGGCGCTGGGGCCACTATTGCGATCAAGACGCATGGATTTAACGCGCGGGTCGTTCAATGCGCAAACCGCGTCCCATGTTTTATCCGTTGACCCATCATCAACCACGATCACTTCGACTTCTATATCACGCTGCGCCAACGCGCTTTGGATCGCACGTTCGATGTAATTCTCGACGTTATAGGTGGCGATGATGATGGAAACATCGGGCATCATGGCGTTTCCCCCTGCCCGTACAAAGCGATCTCACGCTTGCCAAGCAAACAAGATAACGTCCCGACATGCATGGCACCGCGTAGCGCCCAAAACGCCAGACGATCCGGGCGATAGACCTTCGGCACACACGCCGCAAAACAGAAAATGGCCTTCGCCGCTGCCAGCAGGCTGTGCTTGATGCGAACCTTCAGGCCGCTGCCATGGGCTTCAAGCAACAAGCGGCCATGCGTCTGGCCAGAGCGGAACTTGCGGGAAATCAACCAGCGAAAACGTGCGCGCGCTGCTGTAACCTGCTCCGTCACAATCGCGCCTGCCGCAAAACCGAGGCGTGCACCGGCACGGACAGCGACCGCGAAAAACGCCGTGTCCTCGCCGCCCGTTTGGCCAAGATCAAGACGGAAACGAAGAGACTGGAAAGCAGGATGCGTGCGGCTGAAAAGGACGTTACAGGTATAGCCTGTCACGATCTTTCCCTCCACCCAAACGGGGCGGGTCGAATGGAAATCACCGTTGCGGATCCACGAAGGGCAATCCGGCGAATAAATCGCCTGCACAGGGCCCAAAACAGCGGCGTAATCACCACCGATCATGCTCGCCAGCAACGCGGAGAGCCATTGCGGGGCGGCGCATTCATCATCGTCGATAAACGCAACAAGCGGCGCGGTAGCGGCGTCCAGACAGGCATTGCGCGCCACAGAAATATTACGCGCCGGCGCGTGCAGATAGGTTATCCTGAGGCCCGTTTCCCGCGCGGCGGTTTCCACGGTTTCGATCGCGCTGGGCTCTTCATCATTGTCGGCAATAATAACGCGGATGCTGACATCGGGCGCAAGCGTCAAGCGCGACAGGGAATGCAGGGTTTGCGCAAGCTGTGGCCGGCGAAAAGTGCACACGCACACATCAACAACGCAAGACGCAACAGCGCCAAGGATTGGATCAGGAGCGGCACCCTGTGTCACGAGCAATTTCCTTTACGGCAAATTAAACAACGCAAAAAGCCCGTCGACCACCCCAAATGCATGATCATGGCAGCAACACCGACGGCCAGTGCAATATGAAGTTTCTCATCGCGCCCCAACCATAAACCGAAAGCCACGCAAAGTCCCGCCCAGACCAAAACAGGCACAAGCGCAAGCGCCGTAACGGGGAAGAGAAAAACCGACAGGCAGGCCGGAAGAACAATGGCGGGCAACAGCTGACGGATTTTTGGCCGGATACCGTTTTTCATTATATTGCGCGCGCGCCCGCAACCATAGCTGAAATACTGCTTCAACAAACCGAAGGGGCGGGAACGGGGAAAATACCGGACGCAGGTGGCATCGGTCAGCCAGATTTTGTAACCTGCGGCGCACAAACGCCAATCCAGCTCGGCATCCTCGTTATGGGAGAACGTCTCGTCATAACCATGAACGGCGCGAAAGGGCTCGAGCCGCATCAAGGCATGATGGCCATGATCAACCCAGTGCCCGCCGACACCGGTGCGGCGATGGACGGAACCGCCATTGCCCAAGATGGAGTTTTGCGCAATCGCGACGGCCTTTTGAAACCAGCCCCTACCCTCGGCAACCATCGCGACGACGACGGAATCGGCCCCGTTCCGGTTGGCCTCTTCCACAAGGCGCTGGCAGTAATCGGCGGGATAGTCGGCGTGGACATCCACGCGCACGAGGAACTCTTTTCCCTCGCCAAACTGCCGTACCGCCAGATTGACCGCCGAGCTTTGCAGCCGATGGGGATTGGAAAGAAAAGACACTTGTGCATATTTTTGGGACAAGCGTTGCGCGATTTGGGGTGATTGATCGGTACTTCCGCCGTCAACGATCACAAAATGCGCGTCTTGCCCGTCAAGCGAGGCGACAAACGAGGTCACAAGCCTTTCAAGGTACGTTTCTTCGTTCAGACAAGGGAAGACGACCAGCAAACCAGCACTGGCGCTCACAATCGCCTCGTTCTTTGATTCCGTCTCGCCGTTCATCGCCTGTTCCATTACTCAGTCATTTTAGATAGCCCTCAACCCGTCCACAAACGCCGCACAATCCTTGGCCGTATAAACCCACGTTGAGCGTGGGACGGCGAGGGCGGCGTCTCGCATAGCGCGGTAGTGCTCTTCTGTTAATTCGTCAAAAAATCGTTTTAAACTTTGCTCCTCCGGCTCGACAATCGTCACACCGATACCCAGCGCCCTGATAAACCGCCCCGTTTCAACCTGTTCCTGCGCAATCGGGACAGCCCCAAAAGTTCCACCTTCGTAAATCCGGTTAGGCAGGAGCCAAGACGAATTCAAGCCCTCTTCATACTTGTCGATGGCCCATGTAAAATGCACGTCGGAATATATCTTTTCCAGATCGTGAGGATTACTATATGCCCCCAAAAACCGCAATCCTTTCGTATCCGAAACCAGCTGATAAAAGCCATCCAATTGATCTAGCGCCGGTTTGCCCCGAATGACCACTTCAACCCGCCCCTGACTGGCTTTAACGAGTTTAATCAGCATATCCAAGCTCTTACGGCAACGGATCACACCAAACCAGCCAATGATCCACGGCGGTGACGTATTAACCATTTCATTCTCATGGTCTTGCAACTCATCCAATCCGGCATCGATGACCTTGTTCTCTATAAGCGTAATAGGCAGCCGAACCCGCGACAGCGGGGTAAAATAATTCTCGATAAAGGCGGGGGAGCTGGTAATCAAAGCTTTTGCAAAACGTGAGAGAACCCCCTCAACCCCTCTCAAACAAAAGCCGATTATATCCTTTCGAAGCAGCAACCGATGG
>DNGD01000078.1 GCA_003486725.1 Rhodospirillaceae bacterium | reverse complement strand
CGTGTGCCAAGAGACAACCTTTTTGTTTGAAAATGCCCCGATATACCATCAAATCACGGGGATATTGCTTATTCTAGGTCTTTCCTCCGCCCTCTATGCCGTGCTATTACAAATCACGGGCGCGATGAAGCTGGGGGAACTCCTGCAGTATACAAAACGTGCCAAGATCAAAAAAGGCGAGAGCGATGATTAGGACCGACATATTCCTTTTATCTTTTAAAGACGGGCGATGGCGTTGATCGCTGATCGTCGAATTATCTGTTATCTCAATTTTCTTTCAGGAGTCCCTCAATGAATAAGCGCATTTTCTCCGGCATGCAGCCGACCGGCAACCTGCACCTTGGCAATTATCTGGGGGCGCTGAAAAACTGGGTCAAGTTGCAAGACGACTATGAATGCTTTTATTGCATCATGGACCTTCACGCGATCACGCTGCCCCAAGACCCCGAAGCGTTAAAGAAAGCGACGCGCGAAGTGGCCTGCGCCTATATGGCGTCCGGCATTGATGTTTCAAAAAGCAACCTGACCGTACAAAGCGCGCTGCCCGCCCACACCGAGCTTTCCTGGATTTTGGGCACGAAAGTGCCGCTGGGCTGGTTGAACCGTATGACACAGTATAAGGACAAGGCGGGTAAAAATCCGGGCAAGCAATTGCTAGGGCTTTACTCCTACCCTGTCCTGATGGCGGCGGATATTTTGGCCTACCAAGCGCATTGCGTACCGGTGGGCGAAGATCAAAAGCAGCATGTGGAACTGACCCGCGATATTGCCCTGTCTTTCAACAACACCTATGGCGACTATTTCACAGTGCCGGAGCCTTTGATTATGGGCGAGGCCACGCGCATCATGTCGCTACGCGACGGCTCCAAAAAGATGAGCAAATCGGACGAATCCGATTACTCGCGCCTCAACATGACCGACGATGCCGACACGATCATGCAAAAAATCCGCAAAGCAAAAACAGACACGCTTCCTTTGCCCGAAACGGTGAAGGAGCTTGAGGCTCGCCCCGAAGCGGATAATCTGATCACGATCTATGCTTCTCTGGGCGATATGACCGTCGCGGACGTCTTGAAAGCCCATGCGGGCGCGCAGTTCTCGACATTCAAGAAGGATTTGGCCGATCTCGCCATCGCCAAGCTGGTGCCCATCACAAACCGCATGCGGGAATTGATGAGCGATCAAGCCGAAATCGATAACATCCTTAAGAAGGGCGCGGACAAAGCGAACGCTTTGACACAAAAGCACCTGCGCGAAGTCAAAGACCGCGTTGGATTCTGGTGATCTGCTTTAATTCTTACTAAAAGCACGTCCTTTTCCTTGAAAAGCTAGGTGAACGGCTGTATTCTGCGCCGTTCACCTTTTTTTGATTGAGAAAAACAGTGCTTTTCAGTGCCCAAGACATCGCCAATTTGTTCGACCCCCGTGATCGCAGCCGTGGCCACATTTATCAAACCCAAGGTCATGTAAAAGACCTTCAACAAAGCGATCAAGGCAAACGCCTGACCGCCTTGGTGCAGGGAACGGCGCGAACGCCCTATCGCGTCGATATCGAAGTCATCAAGCGCCGCGACGGGCGCATCAATTTCCAAAGCTATTGCACCTGCCCCGTCGGGTATATGTGCAAGCATGGCTCAGCCGTTTTACTGGAAGCCATTGCGCAGGATAGCCGCAAGCATGAGCGCATCGGTGAATATGGTCTTGGCAAGCGCAAGGCGGGTAGCGATGCGCTATCGCCCAAAGTCACGCGCTGGCTCAAACAACTAAACAAAGACGACGTCACGCACGAACAGGCCGACAGCCGCATCATCTATATCCTGACGCAGGATGAGCGCCACGGGCCCAACCTGACCATCACTCCCTATTCTCAGCATTTGCTGCGTGATGGTACATGGGGTGCGAAGAAAAACATCGGCTATGGCCACTCGATCATGATCCGCCAAAACGAGAATGCCGCCGACGATCAGGACAAGGCGATCTTCTATTTACTGAAAGAACATCAGGGCAGCCAGATGCCGCACACCGTCTGGTCGTTTGACAGTGATGGTGATTACATCGATTTTATCCTGCGCCGCGTTATCCAGACGCAGCACGCATTCTTAGGAAGCGAAACCTCACCGCCCCTTATGCTCGGCGCGCCAGAACCTGCGGAACTGACATGGACGCTTACCCCCGACATGATGCAAGTGCCGACGGTTGCCGCCAAGCGCCGCGATCTCATCACGATGATGTTTGTCAGCCCATGGTACGTCAATTCCAGCAGCGGCGAGATTGGCCGTCTTGAATGCACGGAAGATGTGCAAACCGTCGCGCAATTTTTGAAAGCCCCACCCGTTTCACAAAACGAAGCACCCGTTTTGCGCGCGGCAATGGAGAAAATTGAAGCCCCTGTTCCGTCACCTTTCAAAATCCGCGATATGAAGGAAAAGGTGCAAGTGCCGAAAGCACAGCTAACTCTTATTCAGGGAAAAGAGGGAACCGCCGGCGCGAAGCTCTCCTTTACCTATGGCGACAAAGCGGTGGCACCCACCACGCCGCAGACGCATTACGCCGCCGTCGAGGATGACGAGATCCATCTGTACAAGCGCAATCTAAAGGCGGAAGCCGCGCTACTCGCCAAACTTTCCGCGCATCAACTGACGCCCGCGCCGCTGCAATCCAGCGACTATAGCGCCGCGCAACACTCACTGCTCGTGCCGCAAGAAGATGCCTCGCCGTGGTTCTGGCTGGACTTCCAGCACGTCGCAAGCGCACATTTGAAGGACGACGGTATCGAAATCGTCGACGAGACGACGACGCTTCAAATCATCGAGCCTGACAGCAACGACATCGAAGCCTCATTCTCGCAAAGCGGCGATTGGTGGTTCTCGATGGATCTGGGTATCATGATCGGCGGCCAGCGCGTGCCGCTACTGCCTGTTCTGGTCGGCATGCTCCGCAAGCTGAAATCGCCCGACGATATTGACCGCCTAACGGAAGGCGGAAAATGTTATGCGCCGCTGCCCGATGGTCGCACCGTGGCCCTGCCCGCGGATCGCATCCGCACCATTTTAAAAACCCTCGTCGAACTTTTCGACGACAAGGCTCTGGATGACGACGGCAAGCTGCGCGTGTCGATGGATTTGACGGCGGCGTTTTTAAAACTGGAAGCCATCACGCGCAAGCGCTGGCTTGGCGAAGGCCATTTGCGCAAACTCGTCGAGAAACTCGGCGATTTCGAAGGCATCAAAAAGCATGCGCTGCCTAAGGGGCTAAAAGCCACCCTGCGACCTTATCAGATTGACGGGTACAATTGGCTCCATTTCCTTGGCGAATATGGCCTTTCCGGTATTCTGGCTGACGATATGGGTCTGGGTAAAACCATTCAGGCCATCGCCTATATCCAGTCGCTGAAAGAAAAGAAAAAAATTGAAGCGCCGTGTCTAATCGTCATGCCAACTAGCCTTGTCTCCAACTGGCAGACGGAGGCCGAACGCTTTGCACCCGATCTCAAGATTCTAACGCTACACGGCAAGGAACGTCTTCCCCGCTTTGACAAAACGCATCATTACGACATCGTTCTCACAACCTATCCGCTGTTGCCGCGCGATGGCGAGAAGCTGGCCAAGATCAAATGGTCGTTGGTTATTCTGGACGAAGCGCAAGCGATCAAAAATCCCGCCGCCAAGATGACGCAAGCCGCGTGCTCACTTCAGGCCAAGCAACGGCTATGCTTGACCGGCACGCCCGTTGAAAACCATCTGGGCGAGGCGTGGTCGCTGTTCACTTTCCTGATGCCCGGACTGCTGGGCGATCACAAAGGGTTCACCAAACACTATCGCACGCCGATTGAAAAAGACGGCGATGATGATCGCAAGAATCT
>DNGD01000083.1 GCA_003486725.1 Rhodospirillaceae bacterium | reverse complement strand
CCGCGTCCGTGATTAACTTTATGGTCACGCATGGGCGCGGCCTTGTGTGTCTGGCGATTGAAGAAGACCGCGCGCGCAAACTTGAATTGCCGATGATGTTGCGCGGTGAGAATGATAGCCAGTTTCACACAAATTTCACCGTCTCGATTGAAGCGAAAGAGGGCGTCACGACCGGCATCTCCGCCTTTGATCGTGCCCACACCATTACGGTTGCGATTGATGAGGCCAAGGGCGCGGCGGATGTCGTCGTGCCGGGGCATATCTTTCCGCTGGTGGCGCAGGCGGGCGGCGTGCTGACCCGTGCCGGACACACCGAGGCGGGCGTCGATATTGCGCGTCTGGCGGGTCACTATCCGGCGAGCGTGCTGTGCGAAATTCTACGAGAAGACGGCTCTATGGCGCGTCTGCCCGACCTACTCCCCTTCGCTCAAAAACCCGGGCTTAAGGTTGGCAGCGTAGCGGATCTGATCGCGTATTGTCAGCAGCGAGCGGCTTAGTACACGAGATATATTTCGGGTTATGCCAGATCAAAACCGTGTTGCACGTGGGTTCCGCACGAAAGAGTGAATCAAAGGGGCCGGGTTCCTTGGGAGAATCCAGTAACTTTTCACTGTTATTCAGGAGTATGTTGGCACGGGTAAAGGTATCAAGGACGATTTCCATTTTTTTCCCTTCCATCGCCTTTAGATGAACGACGCCTAAAGTAGGCACATCCGGGATCACCCATACGGTGCAGGTTCGTTTTTTATCCGGATCGTCGTTCGTATAAAAAATTGTATGCTGGATAATTTTCGGCACTGCGTTGATGTCTATCATGCATTCTTCAATTTCAGGAATGATGACTTCAAGTTCGCGCCTGTCATGGGAGAAGATAAAATGACGCGAACGCTTGACCTCTGCCTCCCAAGGATCGTTATTTTTCAGATCGTATCCCAAAAGACGATCCGCTCTGATGGCGACAAGATGCATTTGTCATCTCCTTAATGGAACAACGAAAACATTATAACAAACTGTCATGGTGGCTTTAATAGTTTCATTTATCAAACTGTCTATTATAACCCATTGTTTCTTATTAAATTACGCGTTATTAAGGCACTATCTGTCTTGCTACGAGTGTGGTAAACAGGGGAAAATGAGAGAGATAAACAGGGCAGAGCTATGGAACAGAAAAAACAGCCAGCCGAATTCAAATTCGATGACAAGCCGCACGTTATGGTGGTCGAGGCGCGTTATTACGACGATGTCGCCGACCATCTGCTGACGGGCGCGAAAGCGGTTCTGGATCGCGCGGGCGTTTCTTATGAAGTTTATACCGTTCCGGGGGCGTTGGAGATTCCGGTGGCAATTCTGTACGCCGTCAAATCATTGGATTTTGATGCCGTGCGTCGTCGTTTTGATGGTTATGTCGCGCTCGGCGCGGTGATCAAGGGCGCCACGCGCCACGATCAAGTCGTGGGCGACGTCAGCACGCAGGGTCTGCAAACGCTGGCCTTGCAAAACACGCTGGCGATTGGCGACGGTATCTTGACGGTGGATACGATGGAACAAGCGCTGGAGCGCGCCGATCCCGCGCGGCTTGATCGCGGTGGCGCAGCCGCCGAAGCGTGCCTTAAAATGGTTACGATGAAACAGCATTTCCGTTTGATTCCCAAACGTCGTTGGGTCGGGCGGTAAATCATGACCCAGCAGAATGAAAAGGCGACAGGCGGCTCCTTCGCCGCCAAGCGTCTGACGCGGCTTGTGGCGGTACAGGCGTTGTATCAGGCTTCCTATGACGAAGAGGATCTGGGCACGATTTTGAAGCGTTGCCTTAGCGAATCCGATGCGATTTTGAACGATGAGGAATCGGGTGGTGAGCGGATCGGCGAAAAGCCGGACGCGCAGTTGCTCTCTCAAATCACGCAAGGCGTCACGCAGCATCGCGCCGCGCTGGAGGAAATCCTCGCGGGCGCGCTCAGCGAGAAGTTTTCGGCGGGTCGCATGGAAATCCTGTTGAAAACCATCTTGCTGGCCGGTGTTTTCGAGCTGCATCACCATGCCGAGATTCCGGCGGGCGTGATTATCTCGGATTACGTTGACGTCACGCACGCCTTTTTCAACACGAAAGAGCCGGGGCTGGTGAATGCGGTGCTGGATCGTCTGGCCAAGGCCTTACGCTCGTAAAGTTCGGCTTAACCTTCCATAAAACCTTTTGGCGTAAAATCCGCCTTCTTCACCTTTGCCCGTAACGGCCCCTCTGCATGAAAAAATGGTTCCCTTCCGGCCTCGTTTTGGGCCTCACTTTGGCGTTTCTGACGGTGCCTTGTGCTGTTTACGCCAGCAGTGGCGGTGGCGGGTCTGGCGGCGAGGCCAAGAAAGGCGGCGAGGAATCAAAGGCCCCCAAAAAGAAAGAAGCTGCGGTGATCACGGGCGGCATGAATGCGAATGACCCCGTCTATTTCCATCTTCCTGCGTTGACGATGCCGATCATCGACAGAAACGGGGCCCAGCAAATCGTATCCATGATCATCGACGTTCGCGTCCCGGATCGACCCACGGCTGAAAAGATGCAGAGCACGATGCCCAAGCTTCGCGATACGATCTTTCAGGTTGTTTATGCCGGATTGTCGGATGGCTCTTTGCGCCAGAATAACGCACTTGATTTGCCGCTCATCAAGGACCTTGTCACGAAATCGATTAACGGCCTCTACAAACAGGACTTTGCTCAGGACGTTCTTATCCAGAATATCGCCCAGCGCAGGCTCTAGATGCACCCCTTAGCAAGGCGCAGGGGCCACCGGTCTTCTACCACGCGGCGCGGGGGCGATCGGCGCGGCGGGGGCGGCAACAGACGCTTTGAATTTGCTGATAAGAGCCTCTTTCTCTGCCTCGCGGATTGACTTGTCACGTAAAACTTTCTGAAAGGCTGCGCTTTTGGAAACAGCCGTTCCCATGAAAATCTGGTCGTATTGATAAAGTTCTTTCCGATCCAGATAGTCGGCGTAAATGTCCGCGTCTTTCTCTTTTCTCGCTTTGTGCAAACGCTGGCGCAGTTCGGCCAAGCAAATGGCTTAATAAGCTCTTTCAAAATTTCCTGTCGCATAAATCTTGCGGTATTTATCAATGGAAACGCCGTTGATCGTTTCAATGTCCTTGTTGGCCATAAGTTCGGCAACAAGCGTCGCGGCTTCAATGGGGAAAAGGGTGCGGTCACACATGCCGTGCATTTCTGTCTCACAGAAAACGCGGTCACGCTCTCCGCCACAAACGCATGTTTGAACATCACCTGATGCGGTGCGGATAAAAAGGGCAGAGGCAAACGCGGTGATGGCTTTTGTTTCAGTCTCAAATTTGGTTTCGTCAAGGTCACCTGTGACCTTATCCGTACATATATCCCTGAACCACGCATAAACGTCATTCGTTTCAAAGAGGAATTTACCAATAGGTGTATCGTCAAGCCTTGTTGCACCCCATTCGTTAGCTTGATCTTCGGCACGTTTTGAATTTCGTATTTTTGCACCGATGGTCGGGCGCGGTTTTTTGGGTTTTTCGTCCAGATACTTTCTATTCGGCCCTGTATAGAGTTGAATGCGTCCCACATGCGGAAACTCTTTCTCAAGACCGCCAAGTTTGACGATTTCCTTGAGCATCAGGTCAATGATTTCTTTCGGGGTTGTTTTTCCCTCAAACATAACCATGGCGCACATCTCCCCTTAACGAGGTTGCGCGTCTGATTTTGCCTGCGGGGGTGACCCCGCAGCCTCTGTTGGTCGTGGGGGATAAAGTCGGTTTAGGCGGCGTTTAAAGGAAACAGGATTTCCTTTTTTTGCATCTTCTTCATCTTTTTTGACGAGCCGATCAAACCTGCGAACAAGTGCCTCGTGGTCATCTTCTGAAATCGGGCCGTCAAGATATTCAATTTGCGGTTCAGGCTGGTTGTGTCCCGAACGACTGTTAAGGTCAACGGAGAACTTAACATACGTCGCGTTTGGCAGGTCGGTGGTATAAACTTGAACGCCATCTTCTTTGCTGCGTTCACTTGGGACATAAATTTCACGACCATGCACTTTCAGAACAACCCAACCTGGGCCGCTGCCGTATTCAACATTTTCAATTTCTCGTTCGGGTTGCGCGTCTGATTTTGCTTGCGGGTGTGATCCCGCACCTTCTGTTGGTCGGGGGGGATAAAAGCGGATAAGTTCACGTTTGAAAGAAACAGGAGAGCCTTGTTTTGCGGCCTCCTCATCTTTCTTCACCAAAGCCTCAAATTGTCTTACCAGAACGTCATGATCTTCAACTGACAACGGATGAGATGCCAAATCAACAGTTGTATTTGGTTGTCCATGCCCAGACCGTTCAGACAAATCCACAGTAAGCTTGCAATAATAAGCTTCTCTCAGATCATGAACGTAGGTCGTAACTCCGTTTTCTTTTTTAGTGCTGCTGGGGGCATAGACCTCATGCCCATGGATGCGGTAAACAACCCCACCAGGGCGCACGCCGTGTTCAACCACCTCAATTTCTCGTTCGGTCTGTGCCACAGAGAAAAACCCTATAATTTTTTTGATAACTGACTGCAGCATAGCTTCCCCCTGTGGGCTGGTAAAATGATTTCGTGGCTTGTTAATTGTTGCGCGCTAGCGCCAAAATTATTTTCAACTGATAACGGATGATAGCATAAAACCGGCCTCAAAACAATTCTTCTATTGTTTTCAATAACTTGCGTTTACTGTTTGTTAATAAATGAACTTCGTTAATCCTTTTCCCAACAATAGTGCGGGGTTGGAAAAATCGCCTTAACCATGTTGCCGCCGTCCCGCTGTTGAAGGGTGAGGAGGGCGCGGACCGTACACTTTCGTTGCCTCTCGCTTGCGCCATCATCACGCTGTGCTTTCGGCTTGCGCAAAGACAAAGCGGGAATCGTGTTTGCTATAGAAATTATCTGATTTGACAATTTATCCGCGTTTTTTTCCGCTCCGTTCGCTCTCGTCCGCATTTCCCCCCTTGCGTTTACGCCTATATTTCGGCATTCTCCCTCCGCCTTCCGTTATCGTTAACGGGGAGTCTATGTTTTTGTGGGGGACGGCTCGACTGTCTCCGCACTGTCTTTCGAAAAAAGGTGAGGAACAAACCATGAGTATAGAATTCATGTTAATTTTTGCCTGTGGCGTTCTGGCGCTGCTATACGGGCTTGTTACGGCTAGAGCCGTTCTTTCTTCCTCCGCCGGCAGCGCGCGGATGCAGGAAATCGCCGCCGCTGTTCAGGAAGGCGCCAAGGCCTATCTGAACCGCCAATATATGACGATTGCCGTTGTGGGCGTCGTGATCTGCATCGCTCTCGGTGCTTTTTTAGGTCTGCATGTCGGCATCGGCTTTGTTGTCGGCGCTGTTTTGTCGGGCGTTGCCGGTTATATCGGCATGAACGTTTCTGTCCGCGCCAATGTGCGCACGGCAGCCGCGGCGCAGGTCGGCATGAAGGAAGCCCTTTCCATCGCGTTCCGTTCGGGTGCGATCACGGGTCTTCTGGTTGTCGGTCTCGGCCTTCTGGCTGTTGGCGGCTACTATTATGTGCTGACCGAGTGGAAGGGCATCGATGAAGCGAATATTCGCTCTGTCATCGAAGCTCTCGTCGCGCTCAGCTTTGGCGCTTCGCTGATTTCGATCTTTGCCCGTCTTGGCGGCGGCATCTTCACCAAGGGTGCGGATGTTGGTGCTGACTTGGTTGGTAAGGTTGAAGCGGGGATCCCCGAGGATGACCCACGTAACCCAGCCGTTATCGCGGATAACGTTGGCGACAACGTCGGCGATTGTGCGGGTATGGCAGCCGACTTGTTCGAAACCTATGCGGTGACCATTGTGGCCACGATGCTTTTGGCGGCGACGTTCTTTGCTGGCACGGTTCGTGAAGACATGATGATCCTGCCGCTTCTGATCGCGGGCGTCTGCATCGTCGCTTCGGTTATCGGCACCTATTTCGTTCGCTTGAACAAGAAGCAGAACATCATGGGCGCTTTGTACAAAGGTCTGATCGTTACGGGCGTTCTGTCCGCTGGTCTGATTGCCGTAACGGTCAATCAGCTGGTTGGTCTTGACGAAGTGTTCGCAACGGTCGATGAGTTCTCGATCACCGGCATGAAGCTTGTGTACTGCGCTCTGACCGGTCTTGGCGTCACCGCCTTGATGGTCTGGATCACAGAATACTACACCTCCACGGAATATCGCCCCGTTCGCTCTGTTGCGGCGGCGTCGGTCAACGGTCACGGCACAAACGTGATCCAAGGCCTCGCCATCTCGATGGAATCGACGGCGCTTCCCGTTCTGGTGATCTCGGTCGGCATCATCGTGTCGTACATGATCTGCGGTCTGTTCGGTATTGCGATTGCGGCCACGACCATGTTGGCTTTGGCCGGTATGATCGTTGCGATCGATGCGTATGGCCCTGTCACGGATAACGCGGGTGGTATCGCCGAAATGGCCGATATGCCCAAGGAAATCCGCGTCACGACCGACGCTTTGGACGCCGTTGGCAACACGACGAAAGCCGTGACCAAGGGCTACGCCATCGCCTCTGCTGGATTGGCTTCGCTGGTTCTGTTCGCGGCCTACATCGAAGATCTTCGCCACTACTTCCCCGATCTGAAGGTTGAATTCAACCTGCAAGATCCGTATGTCGTGGTTGGCCTCTTCATCGGTGGCATGCTTCCCTATCTGTTCGGTGCGATGGCCATGACGGCTGTTGGTCGTGCGGCCGGTGCGGTTGTGCAGGAAGTGCGTCGTCAGTTCCGCGAGATCAAGGGCATTATGGAAGGCAAGGCGAAGCCAGAATATGGCACCGCCGTTGACATGCTGACCAAGGCTGCGATCCGCGAAATGATCGTGCCGTCCTTGCTCCCGATTGCGGCACCTATCGTTCTCTATGTGGTTGTGAACTACGTTGCGGGTCAAACGCAAGCGTTCACGGCGCTGGGCGCGATGCTGCTGGGCACCATTGTGACGGGTCTCTTCGTGGCTATCTCGATGACCTCGGGTGGCGGCGCTTGGGATAACGCCAAGAAGTACATCG
>DNGD01000230.1 GCA_003486725.1 Rhodospirillaceae bacterium | reverse complement strand
ACGGCGAAATCACCATGCGCGATTTGCTGAAGAACGCCTTGCGTATGCGGCCTGATCGCATCATCGTCGGCGAAACGCGCGGCGGCGAAGCCATCGACATGCTGCAAGCCATGAACACCGGCCATGACGGATCCCTCTCCACCGTCCACGCCAACCGCCCGCGCGAGGCTATTATGCGCCTTGAAAACATGGTCGGGCTGGGTGGTGCCAACCTTGCGCCCCGCGCCATCCGCCAGCAAATCGCCTCCGCCGTCGATATGATTATTCAGGTCAGCCGTATGCGCGACGGTTCGCGCCGCGTGACCCATATTTCCGAAGTCATCGGCATGGAAGGCGAGGTGATCGCCATGCAAGATTTGTTCGTGTGCGACGTGACGGGCGAAATGCCCGATGGCCGCCTGACCGTCGAGTTCAAGAATAACGGTCTGCGCCCCCACTGCCTGCCCAAGGCCGCGTATTACGGGCTTGAAAAAGACTTGTTGGAGGCCATGGCATGACCCCGCAATTGATGCTTATCATCGCGCTTGGCGGCGGGCTTACACTGATGGTTCTCGTTGCCCTGCTCTGGCCGAGCAGCGGATCGGCAGACGTTAAAAAGCGGCTGGATCGCGTCGGTGGGAATGCCCCCGTTAAAAGCCTGAAGGAAAACACCAGCAATCTGCGCCGCCAGACCAGCGATAGCGCCATCCCTGCCTTTGACCGGATCATCAAGGCCACGCTGCCTAACCCCGAAAAGCTGCGTCAACGTCTTGCCCGCACCGGAAAGAACATCACGCTTGGCGAGTATCTGGCCGTCAACGGCGTCGCGATCATCGTTTTTTATCTCATCTATACCTATATGATGCACTGGTCCACTCCCGTTGCCTTTTTCATGGGCATTGCGACGGGCCTTTACCTCCCCCACATGATCACGGGACGCATGGGCAGGAAGCGGATTATGAAATTTCTGAGCACTTTCCCCGAAGCCATCGACACCATTTGTCGTGGTCTGCGCTCTGGTTTGCCCATTACCGAAACCATTGCGACCGTCGGCCAAGAACTGCCCGACCCCGTCGGGATTGAATTCAGCCGCATCAGCGATGGCGTGCGCATGGGACGCGCCCTCGAAGAAGCCATGTGGGAAGTCGCGCCCCGCTTGGACACGCCGGAATATCGCTTTTTCATCATCGCGCTGGCCATTCAGCGCGAAACGGGCGGCAATCTGGCAGAAACGCTGGGCAACCTGTCCGAGCTGCTGCGCAAGCGCCGCCAATTGAAGGCCAAGATCAGGGCCATGTCTTCCGAAGCGAGAGCTTCCGCTATGATCATCGGCTCCCTGCCCTTTTTAATGTTCGCGCTGCTGATGGCCGTGAATTCGGAATACATCATGATCCTGTTAAACGAGACGCGCGGCAAAATCCTTTTAGGCGGTGGCCTCACCTGGCTTAGCATGGGCGTTCTGGTCATGAAACAGATGATCAACTTCGAGATATAAACATGATTTCAAAACTCGACGTCCTCTTTCACAGTCCCGATTTTCTAGCCGGCCTTTGCGGTCTGGCGGCTTTCGTCGTGGTCATGCTGATCTGGACGGCATTTATCGACAACGACCCTCTCCCGACCCGCTTGAAATCCATTTCACAGCGTCGTGACGAATTCGACCTTGAACGCCGCAAGAAAAACACACGCCGCGCGAACTTGCAAAAAGTCGGTCTGATGAAGCAGGTTGTGGGTTGGCTGAAACTCTCCCAAGGCAAAAGCCTTGACGATTTGCGCCTCAAGCTACGCCGCGCCGGATTCCATTCGCGCGATACGATGTTTGTGTTTCTGTTCGCCAAACTTGCGGGGCTGGCCGGTGTTGCCGCCACCTGCGTTTTCTTTTTTATTATCGTTGAAATCGTCAAGCTGCCAGCTGGCGTTGGTCTTTTAATCTCGGTTTTCGGCGCGTTGATCGGCTGGATGCTGCCGGATGTGTTTATTAAAAACCTGAGCCAAAAGCGCGAGGGAATCTTGCGCAAAGGCATGCCCGACGCGTTGGATCTGATGGTTATTTGCGCCGAGGCTGGCCTTGGTCTTGATGCTGCCTTTGACCGTGTCTCGCGCGAAATCGCGCCTACGGCCCCTGAACTCGCCGAAGAAATCGCGCTGACGGGTGTTGAGCTGAACTTCCTGCCCGACCGTCACAAGGCGCTGCACGGGCTGGCCGAGCGCGTGCCATTGCCGCCCGTCATCGCGCTGGTGAATACGCTGATCCAGACCGAGAAATATGGCACACCGCTGGCGCAGTCCTTGCGCGTTCTGTCCGCAGAAATGCGCGAAGATCGCATGATGAAGGCCGAAGAAAAAGCGGCCGCCCTGCCCGCCGTTCTTACCGTTCCTATGATCCTGTTTATTCTGCCGCCGCTGTTCGTCGTTCTGATCGGACCCGCCGCACTAAAGGTCTCCGCCGCGATGGCGAAGTAACGCTAATCGTCCACGACGGCGCTGCGGGAGCCATCGTGAAGCTCGATCCGCACTTTGCTGCCCTTGGACAAATCAGCCGCACGCATGATCACGCGCCCCGCCGCATCGTACACAAGGCCATAACCGCGCCCCAACACGGCGCGGGGCGACAAAGCCTCCAACATCACCGACAGGCGATCCAGTTTCTTTTCGGTCTGCAAGAGACGCTCGCGCCCCAGCGATTGCATGCGATGCGCGAGGTGATCGAGACGCTGCGCGGCCATCTTCAGAACATCGCGTGGATGACGCAATCGCCCGCCCGCTTCGGCCACGCGGGATTGCGCGCGGCGCAGATTGTTCTGCCACGCCAGCGTCAGCCGCTCGGCGCGTTCATCGAAGCGTTGCATCAGCGGCGCGAGCGCCCGCATCGGATCACCCAGCGCCCTTGCCAGCATCTCGGTCTTCTCACGCCGGTCGCGCAAAATGCGGCGCATGGCTTCGTCCAGACGCAGACTGCTGTCGGCCACCGCCCCTAAAAGCTCATCGCGCACCGGCACGGCCTTTTCGGCGGCAGCGGTCGGCGTGGGCGCGCGTAGATCGGCGGCATAGTCCACCAGCGTCGTATCGGTTTCATGCCCCACCGCGCTAATCACCGGAATATGGCTTTCGGCCACGGCACGAACGACGATTTCCTCGTTGAACGGCATAAGGTCTTCCAACGAGCCGCCACCACGGGCGACGATCAACACATCGGGACGCGGCACTGCGCCGTTAACCTCAAGCGCATTAAACCCGCGAATCGCCGCCGCGATCTTGTCGGCCGCGCCCTCACCCTGAACCGGCACCGGCCAGACCAGCACATGGCGGGGGAAGCGATCCTCCAGCCGGTGCAGAATATCGCGGATAACAGCGCCCGTGGGCGAGGTCACAACGCCGATCACCGTCGGCAAAAACGGCAAAGGACGTTTACGACTTGCATCAAAAAGACCCTCGGCGGCCAGCTTGACGCGGCGCTCCTCCAGCATCTTCAACAGCGCCCCGACGCCCGCCAGAGCCATGCTCTCGACGGTCATCTGATACTTGGACTGCCCCATGTAAGTGGTTAGTTTTCCAGTACAAACGACGTCCATACCGGTGGCGGGCTTGATGCCCAGCTTGGCCACCTGCCCGCGCCAGCACACCGCCGCCAGCACCGCATTTTCGTCCTTGAGCGACAGGTAAAGATGCCCGCTGGAGTGCAGCTTGCACTCGCCAATCTCGCCGCGCACCCGCACATGGCCAAAGCCGTCCTCGACCATCTTCTTCAGCTGGCGGGACAGGTCGGAGACCGTATATTCCGGCGCGTTGGAGCCTTCCCGTGGCTTATCGACCAAAGGCATAGGGACCGCCATAGGCATGGCACGTGACAAAAGATCGTCCTCAGGGGCTTGCGTGTTCTTCTTGGGCATGGGAAAAGTGTATCGTCAGATTTCGATAAAAGCGAGGGGGAAAGTCTATGAAAGTCTTGGTTGTTGGCTCTGGTGGTCGTGAACATGCCCTGTGCTGGGCGTTTGCCAAGTCGCCTTTGTGCGGGAAGCTTTTCTGCGCCCCGGGTAATCCCGGCATCGAGGAAGTCGCCACCTGCCTGCCCATCGCGGTCGAGAATACAGCCGAGATCGTCGATGCGTGCAAAACCTTCGCCATCGACTTTGTGATGATCGGGCCGGAAGTGCCGCTGGCCCTAGGCCTCGCCGATGCGCTTCGCGCAGAAAATATCGTCTGCTTTGGCCCCAGCCAAGCCGCCGCGCAGCTGGAAAGCTCAAAAGGCTTTATGAAGGATCTATGCAAGAAAAACGGCATCCCCACCGCCGCTTATGAACGCTTTACCGATCCGCAAAAAGCGAAAGACTACGTCAAGGCGCAACGAGCACCCATCGTCATCAAGGCCGATGGTCTTGCCGCAGGCAAAGGCGTGACGATTGCACAGACTCTTGATGAGGCCTTCGCCGCGATTGACGAAGCGATGGTCGGCGGCGCGTTCGGCGCGGCGGGCAGCGAGATCGTAATCGAAGAGTTTATGACGGGCGAGGAAGCCAGCTTCTTCGCACTGACCGATGGCGAGGATGCGCTGTATTTCGCCTCGGCGCAGGATCACAAGGCCGTGTACGACGGCGACAAAGGCCCCAACACGGGTGGCATGGGCGCGTACTCGCCTGCTGCCGTGATCGACGATGCCATGCGCGATCGTGTGTTGAAGGAAATCATCGAGCCAACCGTGCGCGGCATGAAAGAGGCGGGAACGCCCTTTACCGGCATTCTGTTTGCAGGCCTTATGATCACCGCGACGGGCCCTCGCCTCATCGAATATAACTGCCGCTTCGGCGATCCCGAGACGCAGGCGATGCTGCCGCGCATGAAATCCGATTTGCTGACCGCGCTTTTTGCAACGGCGAAGGGCTTACTGAACACCATTGAGCTGCATTGGAATGACACGGCGGCGCTCTGCGTCGTGATGGCGGCGAATGGCTATCCCGCCAAGTATGAGAAAGGCTCCGTCATCGGAGGGCTTGAGGCGGCAGCCAAGATGCAAGACGGCATCGTCTTCCACGCGGGCACCGCACGCAATGAGGCGGGCGAGATCACGGCGAATGGCGGGCGCGTTCTGGGCGTCACAGGCTGGGCCCCGACCATTAAAGAGGCGCAGACCAAAGCCTATCAAACCGTGGATCAGATCAAATGGCCGGAAGGCTTCTGCCGCCGCGATATCGGATGGCGAGCGGTGGCAAGGGGGTAATGCGAAAGCATTTAACCCTAAAAATATAAGACTATCGGATTTTGCTCTAGCGTCTTCCCGCACGTAGCGCGAGGCGTTTATGCCGAGCGTGAAGATGCGGGATCCAGTTGAAGTCTCTTTGCTTCAAACAAAAACCGCTATGCCTGTTTTCTGAAAAAGCTTTCAACTGGATCCCGCATCTGTGCGTCTCGCCTCTGGCGATCCGCTTGTGCGGGAAGACGATTTGTATGGACTAGCCTCACTCACCCCACTGGTTGCGGAACCATGTCATCTGGCGTTTGGCGTAGTTGCGCGTGGATTGCTGGGCTTTGGCGATGGCTTCGGCCAAAGAAATCTCACCGCGCAGATGCGCCGCGAGTTCCGGCACACCGAGGATTTTCATGGCAGGAAGATCGGCATCAAGATGACGCGCCGCAAGCCCCCTCACCTCCTCCAGCGCGCCAAGCTCCATCATCCGCAGAAACCGCGCATCGCACCTTGCGTAAAGTTCGGCTCGGTCGGGCATCAGGAGTTGGCGGTGAACGGTGAAGTCCTTTTCGATGGAATGCGCCGCGCTGGCCGCCTGCCACTGCCCCAACGTCTTGCCGGTATAAGAGACAACTTCATAGGCGCGGATCAACCTTTGGCGATCATTCAACTCGATCCGCGTGGCACTTTCGGGATCGCGCTGCGCCAACAGAGCACGGAATGCCTCATGCCCGCGCTCGTCATACAGTGCGGTCGCCGATGCCCGCACCTCATCGGGGATGGACGGGATTTCGGCTAGATTACCCAGCAGCGCCCCGAAATACATGCCGGTGCCGCCGACAACGATGGGCGTGCGCCCCGCCTGCACGGTTTCTTCGATGGCGACGCGCGCCAACGTTAACCAGCGCCCTGCCGAAGAACGCTCTGCCGCATCGAACACTTCAAACAACGCGTGCGGGATTTCCGCTTTCTCCTCTGGTGAGGGCAGCGCCGTCAGCAAAGGCAGGCCGCGATAGACCTGCATCGCATCGGCATTGATAATCACGCCGCTGTGTGGCCGCGCCAATGCGAGCGCCGCCGCCGTCTTGCCCGATGCCGTCGGCCCACCGATGAAGTAGAGCGGCGGTTTACTCATGGTTATCGGGGTTTATCTTGTACGGGTTCTTATCATCCGGCAAAGGTTCCTCGTTTTGGGGACGCGATTCCTTTGGTGGTTCGTTTGATTTCTCTTTGGGTTCTTCCTTTTGGGTCAGCGGCGTTTTTGTCTCGCCGCGATCAAGGTCCGGCATCTGCCGCGCAATTGTTTTTGCCATCGCGATTTCAAGATCGCTCATCGATTGCGCAATCGCGCCCGCGCCGGCCTCGGCTCCCGCCTGAGCCTTGGTCTCGCCGCTTTGCGCGCGGGCAAAGGCTTGCGCTTTGGCTTTTGCCTCGGCGCGCGCAGCCGCAACGCGATCCTCGGAGATATGCGGGAAATGCGCTGACTGATCGGTTTTTGCGAGGCCATTTGTGCCAGCTTTGCCGTTTGGCGCGGCGGCGGAACGCGATGGCTGCCCCGTCACGCGCGACCACACGTCGCCAAAAACACCCATTGCGCCACCACCGTTTTGAGTTGGCGGAGAGACCACACGCGTGCCTGCGCCGCCATTGATCGTGACGGATTCCGGCAGAAGGCTGCGCGTGTCGATCCAATGAGACAGCAAGGCTGGGAACGTCGAGACTCCACGGAAAGCCACATTAGCCAGCACATAAATGAATGCGGCATAGGCCAAGGCCAGACCACCGCGCAACATCCAGAACGCCTCGCTCTGCGGCTGCGCCATAGGTGCCAGCCAGTCATAAAACACGACGTTCAGAAACACCGCGCCAAGCAGGAACAAAAGCAATCCGCCGCCGAAGGCCAGCAAGATCAGACTAGGCGTGATGAACATCGACAGCCACAGCCAATAGGCGCGACGCGCCACAGGGCCCACGAGCCCATCGCCCGCCGGATAGAGATGCCCCAGCGCAACAATGGGCAGCAACAAAATGCCGCCCAGAACGGAAAGCGCCCAACGCACCACCGCCGCCAGAAAGCGAAAACACGGCACCAACGGCACCAAGAACAAAAGCACCGCGCCCGCCAACCAGAACATGGATGACACAAGCGCCAAGCCAATGCCGGTACCAATTGTCGCGGGCTGCGATAACGCCGGACTGATCATGCCCAACGCCCAGCTTCCAAAGGCCAGAAAGCGACGTCCCGTTTCCGCAACGGCTTGCAAGGGTGATGTCAACGCGGCGCTGAAGGAGGTTCCCTCTCCTGTTGATGCAAAAACGCCGAACGATACCGCACCCGCCGTCATCACACGGCCAAACACGCTTTGCGCATCCTGCGCATCCGCATAACGTCCGGTCGCATCGCGCACATCCTGCTGGTTCGGAAGAACCGCCCACGCGGGATCATGATTATCGTACAGCCACCCCCGCGCCTTTTTCATGCCGCCGGAAACGCGGTCATAAAACAGACTGTATTGATCGAAATATCCGGACGCCACGCCACGAAACGGCGGCTTTTGCGTTGCCGCATCCACCCATCCGGTGAGATCCAGAACGCTATGGCCCAACAGTGGTGGCTTGACGCGTGGCAGAGCGTAAGCGGTCGCCTCACCCAGCGCGATTTGTTTTTGCGCGATCGAAAACGGATAAAATCCCGCGCCGATCCAGCCATGCCGCGCCGCGCTGCCATCGGCTTGCTGTTTGCTTTTGGCGATTTGCGCCATCTTGGTTTCGACAAGCTCCGATTGTTCTTTCACCTGCGCGGCAAGATAAGATTTCACGTCCGGCATGGATTGATCGCCCGCCACCAGAAACAACGGCGCAACCTTTTCCGCAATGGTACGGTTTTGCAGCGAAAGCCTCTCTGTCGCCATGCGGGCGGCTTCAGCAAGCATCCGTTCCTTTTGGCCGTTTTGATTTTGTGCCCTTTCATCGATGCCGACAGGCGACAAGAACGCATACGCGCCGCACAAGGGGGCGTCCGCGAAATAGGCGTTCGTGTATTGCCACGTCTCCCCTTTTAACAGGGTCGTCGGCAACTTTTGCAATTCGTCCATCCCGCCCGCGCGCGCAACGACGGCATCATCCGCATAGGCCGTAAACGCCTGCGCGTACAGACTGCGGCATAGTTCGATCTCCATGGAAGTTTTGACGACGTACGCCAGATCAGGCAAACGCGGGGTCAACGGTGTTTGGAGCGACACGCCGACGGTATCAACCGCGCCCTGCCACGCGTCGCTGGCCAAGGACGATCCCTGTTTGGCGATTTTGACGACCAGATGCTGCCCCAGAGAAAGACCGCCACTCAGCGGAATAAGCAGCATGATCCCGATCAAAAAACGAAAAGGTGTCCACAGTTTGTTCGCGCGCTGCCCCATCGCCACGCCCGTCTGCGCCGTCTCCGCGATCATGGACACAATTTGCCAGATCAGGAAAAACCCGCCTATGGTCATCATGGTCAGCGCATAGACGCTCAGCGCCTCGCGCAACGCCGAGGCCAAAGCCGCAAGGCCGGTGCTGGCCGCGCCTTGCGCGGTTTCGGAAAATAAAAAGCCAAGCCACGCCGCGATAAGATCGCTCTGCCCCGCTTCGGCAGGGAAGGCTGCGCTGGGTGCCGCCCAAACATCGCCACTGGCCAAGGCAACAAAAACGGCTGTGACCACCGCACCCCAAAGGGTAAGAGGCTTCATCTTCCACACCTGTCGCATCATGTTTCGTGCTCCATCTTTGGCATTTGGCCTATCAGTACCCTTAACGGGATAACCATAAAGCCAATAATCTAAAAAGAAAACCTCCTGAACACCCTATTAAATGCCCATTTGTGGTTGGCGGCAAGATTTGGTAGGCTCCCCCTCAATAGAGTAAAGGAGAATCCCTATGGGCTTAAGCATCTGGCATATTCTGGTCGTTCTGGTCGTGGTTCTGGTCGTCTTTGGCGTCGGCAAGCTGCCGAACGTGATGGGCGATCTGGGCAAAGGCATCCGTAATTTCAAAGCGGGCCTCAGCGGCGAGGACAAGGACAAGTCCGACAAGGACGATCAACCCCGCCTGCCGCCTTCGGCGTAAGCGACACTCATGTTTGACGTCGCGTGGCCAGAGCTTCTTATTGTGATTGCTGTCGCGCTGGTCGCCATCGGCCCCAAAGACTTGCCCAAGGTGATGCACACGCTGGGCGGCTGGGCGGGTAAGGCGCGCCGCGCGTGGCTGTCCGTTCAGCACGAAATCGAGTGCCTGAGCCATGAGGCCGAGGAACAAGAGCGCAAGAAGGCCGAGAAGGAAAAGCCACCGGAGGGAGAGGCCTGATGGAAGAGCTCCATATTGATCCCCCCACGGACGCCGAGGCCTCGCCCCTTATCACCCATGCGATCGAGTTTCGCCGCCGCCTGATTATTTCCATGTTGGCCATACTGGCGGGCTTTGTCGTGTGCTTTGTCTTTGCCGAGGAGCTATATGGCTTCCTCGTCCGCCCCTTGGCCGAGGCCTCGGACGGCGGGCACCGCATGATCTATACCGGCCTGACGGAGGCCTTTGTGACCTATATCCGCCTTGCGCTGTGGGGCGGGTTCATTCTGGCCATCCCCGTGATTGCCTCTCAGGTCTGGCTTTACGTCGCGCCCGGACTTTACCGGAAGGAGAAACAGGCCTTCCTGCCGTTCCTGATCGCCACGCCCGTCCTGTTTTTGCTTGGCGCGGCGATGGCCTATTATATTGTATTCCCAACCGCTTGGAGTTTCTTCCTCAGCTTTGAGGTCACGGGTGGCGAAGGGTCCATGCCCATCCAGATGGAGGCGCGGGTCAGCGAGTACCTGTCGCTCGCCATGACCCTGATTATGGCCTTTGGCCTGTCTTTCGAGATGCCCGTTGCGCTGGTCTTGCTGGCCCGCGCGGGGATCGTCAGCGCCGCCAAGCTCGCCAGTTTTCGCCGTTACGCCATCGTCATTATTTTCGCCATCTCCGCCGTTTTGACCCCGCCGGACGTGTTTTCACAAATCGCCCTCGCCCTGCCCATGCTTCTGCTTTACGAGCTTTCGATCCTTGGAGCCAAATGGGTCGAAAAAAACCGTGGAACCTGACGGAAAGCTTGGGTAAACTCTTGCTTTGCTTCCCATAGACGCACTGCGGACGACCATGACCCTTGATCCTATCCATAAAAACCATGATTCCCGATCTAGTGAACCTGCGTTTTGTCTAAGCCTTTTCTCCTTCTCTTTTTAACGATAGGACACTCCCATGCATGACATTAAATGGATCCGTGAAGAACCCGCCGCTCTCGACAAAGCCATGGCTCGCCGTGGCCTTCCCGCGCCCTCGCCCGAAATCCTGAAACTGGACAGCGAGCGTCGCGCCGCGCAGACCGCGATGCAGG
>DNGD01000261.1 GCA_003486725.1 Rhodospirillaceae bacterium | reverse complement strand
TCGCGGCATATTCTTATCGTTAACGGAGGCCAAGAATGTCGGTTTGGAAAAAGAGAATAAATCTGCTGGTTTTCTCTGCTTGTCTAGTCGGAGTACCCACACTTGCCTCGGCCTATGAGCCTGAGATGTCGGCCACGGGACGCCCCGAATGGAAATACCAACCTGGCCAAGGGCCTCATTATTTCGACCGCGTCGTGCCGCGTACGGTTTCATCGCGAACCACTCAAGCGCCGCTTCCCGCAGTTGTTGCCGCAGAATCCGCTCCATCCGCGCGGTATTATCATCCTTCCACGCAACCGGCCAATGCGCCGGTGGCCACAGCAGCGCCAGCACCAGCGGCAGACTTGCGGGCAAAAACGCAATCGACCATTGATTTCGGCGTGCAGGGATCAAGCTATCATTATCATGAAAGCAGTCTGGCCGTGAAAACGCAGGGTGCGCAGTTTGGCGTGACGGCGGCCATCACCGGCGTTTTCGGCAACCAATGGTTTGGACGTCTGGATACCCGCATTGTCGGTGGCCCCGTTCATTACAAAGGCTCAGGCGAGTCCGACCATGATCCGAATGTGATCGGCGAGTTCCGCGCAACGGGTGGTCGAGATTTTCTGTGGGGACGTTTCGGCGTAGCGCCTTATGCAGGTTTGGGCTATCGTTACTTGCGTAATGATGCGCGCGGGACGACGAGCTCGGGCGCATCGGGTTACAGGCGCGAGAGCAACTATTTCTTTATCCCTGTCGGCTTGCAAAACAAGATGGTGTTTTCCGATGGCTCGCGCCTGACGTTGACGACGGAGTTTGATCCGCTGATTTATGGTCGCCAGAAAAGCCGTCTAAGCGATATCGGCAACGACCTTTATCCCGATCTGACCAATCGCCAAAAAGGTGGGTATGGCCTTCACGGCGACCTTATGTACAAGCGCAACAGCTGGAGTTTTGGTCCTTTCGTGAACTACTGGAACATCAACCAGTCCGATACGTCTTGTTCGGACGGCGATGGAACAACCTTCTTTTACATCTGCGGGTTTGAACCCCATAATCATACGGTCGAATACGGGTTTAATCTTCGCTACAGCTTTCACTAAGGAAGTGGCATGAAGCGACTACACCCTTCCGCTGGCATCGCCATCGGCCCGATCCTTTTTGTTTTGGCCATTCTCGGCATTCTGGCGTCTGTTTTTGCGTCCGGATCGGGTGGCAGTCTGGGCAGCGCGGGCGTTGCGGATCGCGTGACGACGGATATTTTGGGACAGATCAACTTGATCCGCTCGAAAATAACGGAATGTCAGGTGCAGTATCTGATCAACTCAAAAACGTATGCTACCGGTGATTGCAATCAGGATCCCTATCCCTGTTCGGATCAGACGGATGGAACGCTTGTGTCGGCGCTGACCTGCCCCAACGATCCTTTGGATGGAACGGATCAACGCAGCCTGTGGACGGGCTTGCGTCCGGATACTTATCCTCCCGCCACGGACGGGTTCGGCGAATGGATGTATATCAATGCGGGGCTCTCTGGAGGGCGCTGCATCTGGACGGCACCCACGAACGGCAACGCCAGCGCCGCCATTGTCGATGGGCTGAAACGTGCCGCCTTAAAATTTACTTCGCAAGAACTGGCCTATGACGATACCAGCAACACGCAAAAAATCGTCATCTTCATCACGCGTCCCACAGGGGTCGTGGACACCCACTGCACCGTGCCGTGACCATGCGGCGGCTCGCTCAGGCCTTTTGTTTTATCGCGATGGCGGGGCTCGCCGCGCCCGTTCTTGCCGCCCCACAATCTTCCATCGCGATGCATGGCACGCCCAAACACAAAGATGGCTTTACGCATTTTGATTATGTCAACCCCGCCGCGCCAAAGGGCGGTGCCATCAAGCTGGGCGTGATCGGCAGTTTTGATAGTCTCAATCCGTTTATCGTGCGCGGCACGGTGCCACAAGCGCCGGCGTTTGGTTTGTTTGCCTCGGCCTCCGTTTATGAAAGCTTGATGGCGCGCAGCTGGGATGAACCGTTTACGCTCTATGCGCTTCTTGCGCAGACGATCGAGGTGCCGGAGGATCGCTCCTCCATCATCTTCCACTTAAATCCGGCGGCGCGTTTCTCTGACGGCAAGCCGGTCACGGCGGATGATGTTTTGTACTCCTTTCACACGCTGCGCGATCAGGGGCGGCCCAACCACCGCACCTATTACAAAAAGGTTGACGTCGCCGAAAAGCTGGATGAGCGCAGCGTCAAGTTCACGTTCAAGCGTCAGGAAAACGGCGCGTGGGATCGTGAAATGCCGCTGATTATGGGCTTGATGCCGGTGCTCCCCGTGCATGAATGGAAAGACAAGATTTTCAATCAGACGACCTTGCGCCCGCCTATTGCCAGCGGACCTTATCGCGTTACAAAGATGGAGGCGGGGCGCAGCGTGACGTTGACCCGCAATGCCGATTATTGGGGGCGTGACGTTCCGGCCATCAAGGGCATGTATAATTTCGATGAGGTGCGCCTTGATTTCTACCGCGATGACAGCATCGCGCTTCAGGCGTTCAAGGCGGGCGCGTTTGATTTGCGGCGCGAGCCCGATCCCAAGAAATGGGCGAAGGCTTACGATCATCCCGCCGTCCATGATGGCCGCATCGCGCGCGGACGTTTTGCGCATCAGCGCACCGAGGCGCTCTCCGGTTTCATTCTCAACACGCGCCGTCCGTTGTTTCAGGATCCCGCTTTGCGTGAAGCGGTCTCACTGGCGTTCGATTTCGGGTGGATCAACCGCACCCTTTTTCAAGGTTTGTATAAACGCTCGACCAGTTTCTTCCCCAATTCGGAGCTGGCGTCGCACGGCCTGCCGGAAGGCAAGGAAAAAGAACTCTTAAAAAACTTTGGTGATAAGGTTCCTTCCACACTTTTCACAAAATCCGTGACGCCCCCTGAAACGGATGGGTCAGAAGAAGCGCGACGGGTGCAGCTTCTTGAGGCGGCAGAGATTTTGAAAAATGCGGGCTATGTCATGAAGGGAGAAAAACTTCTGACGCCGCGCGGGGAGCCTGTTTCTTTTGAAGTGATGCTCAGTGATCCGATGGAAGAGAAAGTCGCGCTGGAATGGGCGCGGGGGCTCAAACGTCTGGGTATCGAGGCGCGGGTGCGCACGGTGGACAGCGCGCAGTATCAGGCGCGGCTTAACGGTTTTGACTACGACGTGACGACGGGGCGCTGGTTTAACTCGCTCTCGCCGGGTAACGAGCAAATGTTTTTCTGGAGCTGCGCGGCGGCGAAACAAAACGGCAGCCGTAATTATGCGGGTATCTGCGATCCTGTAATCGATGCATTAGCGTCGGCAATTCCGGCAGCGACCACGCGCGAAGGGCTTGTGGCCACGACGCGCGCCCTCGATCGAATGCTGATGGCGGGGCATTACGTCGTGCCGTTCTATCATCTGGGCGCGGATCAGGTGGCTTATTGGGCGACAAAGCTCGATCACCCTGCCACCACGCCCACCTATGGCCCCATTCTGGAGAGTTGGTGGGGGAAGTAGGTGTCTGTTATTTCCCGTGCTTCAACGCGCGGAGTGCGGCAGAAAGTTTGGCCTGTGAAATATAGGGAAACGAAGGGCTGATCGAGCGGCTCATTTTCTTGCTGGTCTGCACCGTGAGATGGGTGGTGTTCCCGTTTCCATATTGGATCGTGAGCGTTACGGGGGTTCCTCTCGTCGTCACCTTCGCTGTTTGGCGGAAGATTGAATGAACGTGCGCCCCTTGCTTTTTGATAATGGCTCTGGCTTCTTTTTCAGTTAACAATGCTTTCATCGTGGTCACTTTACTTGTCCTTTTAGGGTTGCTTATTAAAACTTCACGCTCTTGCTTTCATAGCGGCGGCCAAGGAAAGACGGCAGCTTGCTGCCCGCTTGGCTCCCTGGGAATTGCGCCATCTGATAGGACGGATCGGTCTTGGTGCGATAGCTCCACAGCGCGTCGGGGTTGTGGTGATAGAAAATATCCGCAACGGACTCGGTACGTACCCAGTCGATAATCTGTTTGTGATGCACAATTTTCCACACGCCTGCCGGGCCCGAGGGGCGACGCTCGAAGCGATCCAGAAAACGGCTGCCCATAAACACGTCTTCGCGGCCCGTGGGCTTATCCATGCGGAAATGTGCATGGCAATAAGATTCAACCAGCGCGACATCGCCTTCCAAGGTTGGAAAGATGTTGCCGATCAGATGATGCGACGAGCGGACTTGTCCGACAACGCCCAAACCCCAGTGGATATAATCGTTCGAGGTGCCTTGAAACACACCGGGACCCAGATCAACGGTGGCTTCGTGATGGAAGATGGAGCGCAGCAAAGTTTCATCAATGCGGTCAAGCCCGCGCGCCAAACGATAGAGCACATCGCCAATCTCGCTTTTATCAACGACAGTTTGCAGGCCAGCGGGAAGGTGTGCGGCGCTCGGTGCACTGGGTGCCAGTCCGGACATCAAGGAAGGGCGCGGCTTGGTAACCGTCACGGTCGCCTTTTTAGGGGGCTGTGGGGGCAGTTTTTTAGTCAGCGGTGCCTTTGCCGGTTTGATGGCCTTTTTTACGGGCAGGGCTTTTGCGCTCTTGATCTGTTTTTTGGGAGCTGTTGCCATAACGTGCCTCAAATATTGCTGCAATGGAATCGCTTCGTGAACAAGGTTTAGCATGGGTCGTTGCAATTTCGTACAAGTTTTTCAGATACTTAGCATTCATCGGCCTCGGCAAGTATACACATGATTAATGATGTGTTCCTATATGTAAAACAGCAATAGACTTCTTGGAAACGAACAATATATTTGTTTTTATCGTTTGTCCGCAGGTGCTTATAATATTGGATCGGATTAGCGCAACGATTCTATTGCATAATAGTATTATGGATATAGTTCGCTATACTGTAGATAACATTAACTATTATTTATTGTATTTTTCCGGATAAAGGGCGGTGCGCGCCGGTGAGGGCTGATTCTTTCTTCGGTACTTGCCTTTACGCAATATTCCCCTGTGGCTATTCTTGGCGGTCGTTGAGCGCGAAAGTATGCCGCTTTTAATCAATTCTTAGCTGGCCACAGGCACAATGCGCCTGCCATGACCACTGTCGAAGAATATCAGGAACGCGTCATCGGAACGAACATTGATCCCCGTTCGCTTCTTTCGACCGATTATTTCAACCACTTCAACGAAGTGGTGATGATGCTTGGCATGGTGGGCGATATGCCCGAACTCCTCGACGACATCGACAAGTGGGATTTCAAAACCTATCGCGAGCATTTTATGGACAGCGGCCTAGGCTTCGCGCCGCTGGCGATCGAATGTTATGAGGTCGCGCCACCGGAGCTGCGCGAAAAGTTCGAGAAAATCGCAACGCAGATGAGCATGCTGATCGTTGAAACGCGCGTCAAGTTGCGCCAGACATGGGAAGTAAACGAGATGGACAAGTTCAAAGACATGGCCAATCTTCATTCCATGGAACTGCAAGGCATGATCGATGACGGTGCCGCCATCGTCCACGGCTATACGTCTACGCTTGATCAAAGCAAGATCGACGATATGTTCGCGTAAAAACTCTACTGGCGTGAACTTTTAATCGGCATCATCATAAACAAACTGCTCGCCTTTGTCGTTTTCGACAAGCCAGCCTTGTTCCGTCTTTT
>DNGD01000024.1 GCA_003486725.1 Rhodospirillaceae bacterium | reverse complement strand
AGCGGTGTCCGCGTTCGCGCGGTACCATTCCATCATGGAGAACTCTGGATGGTGGCGGCTGGAGCGTTCGCCATTCCTATACACATGCGCAATCTGATAAAGACGATGCTCGCCCGCGACCAGCAGCTTCTTCATCGCAAATTCGGGACTGGTGTGTAAGTACAGCGTGGTGGGCGTCTCGCCATGCGGGTGGCGTAGCTCGGTCTTAAAGGCCTGTAAATGGACTTCGTTACCGGGAGAGAATTGCAGCGCGGGCGTGTCGACCTCGGCAAAGTTCTGCTCTTCAAAGTAACGACGGATCGCGCGGATTACTTTTTGTCGCACCTCCAGATGCGGCCTACGCCGCGCATAGAGATCAGGATGCCAAGAGGGTGTTACCAAACAATATTCCTTTTCTCATGGGTAAATCCCCATTTAAGAGATTTTCTCACCCGTTTTTCTGTTTATCCAACTGGCATTCAAAGAAATATTTGTTTTTTCGATGTCCATGTCGATCACAACAGAAAGATTTGTTTCGTTTGTGATTTCGTCTCCAGTTGATATTACTGTATCTATAAACTCCAAAATCTTTTTAATCTTCTCTTTTACGTGCTCGGATACCCATTGAGTTTCTATATATTTGGCCCCTTCGTTTTTGGCACGAATAAGCCAATTCCGTTGTCCCTTCCATGTTTTTCTTTCCTCATCGGTACGTTCAATAATCGCCGCGATAATGTATATAGGGTTCCTGTCTTTTCGAGATGGAACATTGTCGATGTTTACTAATACATTTAAAAAAAAGTCTCCTTCATAATTGTCTGGAAAAATGTCTGCGATGCTCGCAAATAAATCATTTCCTTCATCTATTAATGGAGCAATCCAGACAGCATTTTTTTTGGAAACATAACCAATACATCCAGCATTAGAATATACGGCTATGGCGTTTGAATCGTATTTATTGTTTTTTTCTCTAACCAAACGCAAAGGCAGACCGAGCGCTAGTCTTTTAATTATATCTTGTCTGGATATGCCGTCAGGATTCGAATACTGCTCGCCAGATACATGGGTTCTGTATCTACCCGTGTAACCTGTTTCATCTGGCTCTGGTTCGGCAAGCGGCTCACCGAAGGGGATAAATGAAATCGCTTCGATCTCATCCGATTCAGAGCGAGAGCAAGTTGTTGGAATAATGTCACTAGAAGTTTTGCCGCTGCCACCTAAGAAGGAAATCAACCAATCTATCACTGTAGCCTCCATAGGTAGATTTGCTTGCTTAATAGTTGTCTGGTTAAGCCTCTTTCGCCAGACAGGACAATTCGTTCTGGCTATCCTTGTTCTCGAAATCGGTGAGGCGGATGGGATAGTCGCCCGTGAAACACGCATCGCAATATTGCGGCTGCGTATTGTTCCGGCCCTTTTCATCCAACGCGCGATACAACCCGTCAATAGAGATAAACGCCAGAGAATCCACACCGATAAACTTCGCCATCTCCGCAACCGTATGGCGATGAGCAAGCAGCTTTTCAGACTCCGGCGTGTCAATGCCGTAAAAACAGCTATGCTTGGTCGGAGGGCTAGAGATACGCATATGCACCTCGGTCGCGCCGGCGGCGCGCAACATCTCGACAATCTTCACCGACGTCGTGCCTCGTACAATGCTGTCGTCCAGCAAGACAATGCGCTTACCTTCGATCAGTTTACGGTTGGCATTGTGCTTCAGCTTTACGCCAATATGGCGGATGCGGTCAGTCGGCTGAATAAAGGTGCGGCCAACATAATGATTACGGATAATGCCCATCTCGAACGGGATGCCGCTTTCCTGTGCATAGCCAATGGCGGTCGGCACACCACTGTCAGGGACCGGCACGACCATATCAGCCTCAACCGGCGATTCCTTGGCGAGTTCGCTGCCAATCTTCTTGCGTGCTTCATAAACAGAATGACCATCAAGAAACGAGTCAGGCCGCGCAAAATAGACATATTCAAAAATACAGAAACGGCGTGGCGTGTTGCCGAACGGCCGCAGGCTCTCGATGGTATCGCCATTCAGGATAACGACCTCTCCGGCCTCAACATCGCGAACAAAGGTCGCGCCGATAATATCCAAGGCGCACGTCTCGCTGGCCAGAACGAACGCCCCCCCAAGCTTGCCTATCACCAAAGGACGAACGCCCAAAGGATCGCGTACGCCGATAATCTTGCCCTTGGCGATACAGACGAGAGAATACGCACCTTCAATCTGCTTCAACGCTTCAACCAAACGATCGATCAGCGTCTTCTGCCGTGACATGGCGACAAGGTGGATGATGACTTCTGTATCCGTCGTCGCGTGGAAAATACAGCCGCGCTTCACAAGCTCGGTGCGCAGGGTATAGGCGTTGGTCAGGTTGCCGTTATGCGCAACGCCAAAGCCGCCAAACTCGAAATCCGCAAACAACGGTTGCACATTGCGCAAGCTCGTCTCGCCCGTAGTGGCATAGCGAACATGGCCGATCGCGGCGCTACCCATCAGCTGGCTGATAATCGTCTCGTTGCTGAAATTCGTACTTACTTGCCCCAACGCATGCTTGGCGTGGAAATGTTCACCATCAAAGCTGACGATGCCCACTGCTTCCTGTCCGCGATGTTGCAGGGCGTGCAGCCCGAGTGCCGTCATCGCGGTGGCGCTCTCATTGCCAATGATGCCGAAAATGCCGCACTCCTCGTGAAGCTTGTCATCATCAAAGGGGTTCGTCGTCATATCAAATGTCATGGGGTTGCGTTCCGATCATACAAGTCATTCATCGTGCCGCGCGAATCCTCGCCATAGGATGCGCCGTTACCGATCTCTTTCGTCACGCCGGGGACAGGCGAGGAGATATCCTCTAATCGTTTGGCATTCTCGGCGTCACGGTCAGCGGCTTCCCGCCCTTTGCGTAACTGCTCTGCAGCAGCGTCCTCGGGGTTCTCAGGCGTCATTGCCTTGATCGCTTCAACGCCATAGGCCAGCGCAGGTTTTGTTCTGGCTTCAGCTAGCCACTTGGGCTGCTTGTCAGGATCAGCCGTCCACACATAGGTCGCCCCCAGATAAAGCAGACACATAATCACGAAGCCGCGCAGGAGACCGAACACAAAACCCAGAGAACGGTCGATAGAGCTAAGGGTCGGCGTTTTCACAAGGCTTGTCAGATAATCGCCAAAGGGAACGAGCGTCACAATCGCGATACAAAAAAGGCCGATGGCGGTGGCGGCATCAGCCAACATTTGATTTTTGATGTGCTCTTCCAATAAAGGTCGTGCCATCGGATAAAAGGTAAAGGCAAAGACGGAGGCCAGAACCCATGTGCCTAGAGACATGACCTCACGGACAAGTCCTCGTCTGAATGCAAAGATGCCCGAAGCGACGAGCACAGCGGCAACCATCAGATCAAATCCATTGAATTGGGCGTTTTCCATAAGCATCTCACTTGTTGAATTATGGCTCAACAACACGGTCATGCTCTACCACATGATTCCGGTCTTGGGTACCGCATCTTATGGCGAAATTACTTTCTTTTGTCCATGTTTTCAGTCTGGAAGAGGGGCAATAACCCCGACAAACGGTTGATTTCAGTTCTCCCGATACCGCTGGTGGGTTTTGTTTTGGCGTTGCCCTCGATTTTCGGCAAAATAGCTTGTGAAAATCCGAGTTTAGCGGCCTCTTTTAACCTGAGTTCGGGTTGCGCCACTCGCCGAACCTCTCCCGAAAGCCCAATCTCGCCAAAGACCACCGCTTCGGCGGGAACGGGGACTCCCGTTAGCGAGGAAAGCAGGGCGGCGGCGACGGCCAAATCGGCGGCTGGTTCGGTGACTTTCAGCCCGCCAGCCACGTTCAAATAGACGTCATTATTGCCAAAAGTGACGCCACAACGCGCCTCTAGCACCGCCAAAACCATGGCTAAACGACCAGAGTCCCAGCCGATCACCGCGCGGCGCGGCGTGCCATAAGACGAGGGTGCGACCAGAGCCTGCACCTCCACCAAAACGGGGCGGGTGCCTTCAAGCCCAGCGAAAACCGCCGCACCCGACGTGTCACCATGGCGATCCGCAAGGAACAGCGCCGAGGGGTTGTGAACCTCCATCAACCCTTGTTCTTCCATCTCGAACACGCCGATTTCATCGGTCGGGCCGAAGCGGTTTTTGACGGAGCGTAAGATGCGGAACTGATGGGAACGGTCACCTTCGAAATAAAGGACGGTATCGACCATGTGCTCGAGCACGCGCGGGCCGGTGATGGTGCCTTCCTTGGTGACATGGCCGACCAG